>CAXHYW010000283.1:0-5486 GCA_964021475.1 uncultured Desulfobacteraceae bacterium
TAGTATTTGTGATCAAGCGATTGATGGGATGGGTGACCCGAAAAAAAACAATAATACAAATGGTAAGGGCCAGAGTGGCAAACAGATAGACGGCTGTCCATACAAACATTTTTTTGCTCTGACCAATCTCCTGTTTGACGGATTTCAAAGATACCACCACATCCAGTGTGCCAAGCTTTTTGATGTTCTTCGGGTGATAATGGCAGTCAGAACTTGCACAGGAGCTTGCATTTAAAATCGGATTGATCACTCCTAACTTCAAATCACCATCCTTGGACTCAAACATTCGTATCCGGTCTTTGATATCGGTTTTCATCTCCGGTGGTTCTTTGTTATGGCATATTTTACAGGCGACATCCTGTTTTTGTCCAATGGTTTCCAACTCCGAGCTTTCATTTGAAAAACGTATTTTCCCCTGGCGATTAAATATTCGAATTTCTTCAATATCATTGTACTCGGACATGGAATTTAAAATATCCTGCATGTCTTCACTAGGGCTGTGAAGCATGGCAAACCAGGTCAGCTTCAAAACCGAATTGCAAAATTTATCCACATCCAAGACAGCTTTGTCAATGAGAATACGTTCCTGGTAGCGGGCGCTATAGTAGGACCAGACAAAAAGACTGATGAAAAGAACAATACCAACAGGAATCAAGAGCTTGAAAGCCAATCCTCTTTTATGAAGAAATCTTTTTTCCATCAAAGGTCCTCCTTAAACCGTACTTACAAGTATCCGTTCCATGGTGAATGGTGATGTGAAGAGATCTTTTGTATTAAATTTTTCCTTTCTATGGAAAAATCGGACCTGCCGGTATCACTTATGATATAGCAGAAACCATGCCAGCCGAAAGACATAGGCGTTTAGCCTATAAATACAGCCTGTTAACATTTATGAAGTTGGGTTACACCCCCTGAAGGCGTTTTTTATTCTGGAATATTCAAAAAACACCTTTGAACTATTCCAAAATTTCGAAATATTCAGAACCTCAAGTTTTCCCGAAACTGCCAATCCTTATCAAATTCACCTCTTTTACCCATTGGCTGAAATTGCATTTCAGAAAATAGCTTTTCATTGCATATGACCTTTGTATCAGTTATTGTTTTGGGAAGAATCTGCTTTTTTTTTGCTAAAAGGAAAAATTTTGCCATGAATTCTAAAGATCAGAAAGAACTTTCCTTCAACATTGGTATTGTGGGCGGCGGCAAGGCATGTGTTTATTTTCTTAATCTCCTTGAATCAAGCTATTTT
This sequence comes from uncultured Desulfobacteraceae bacterium, assembly GCA_964021475.1. Classification (GTDB taxonomy): domain Bacteria; phylum Desulfobacterota; class Desulfobacteria; order Desulfobacterales; family Desulfobacteraceae; genus NBML01. The sequence goes on from CAXHYW010000283.1 coordinate 1,250, forward strand.
CCGCATCTTGACTTAAAAATATTAGGTGTTTGCGATATCAACCCCCAGGCCCCGGGGATGATAAAGGCCAGGGAGCTAGGAATATCGACCCTTGAGAATTTCCATGATTTTTTTAAGGATAAACGACTGGATGCGATTATTGAATTGACCAACAACAAGAGTCTTCCGGAGTTGATTGCCATGCGCCCGGAGAACGTGGGTGTCATCGAGCATAATATCGGTCGTTTAATCAGAAATCTCTTTGAAACAAACCATAATTTAATCCAGACAAAAAAACAGGCCATCCTAGACAAGCGGTATTATGAAATTCTTTTTCAACAAACAAATCTGGGGGTGATTGTTCTGGATTTAGATTTCAATATTGTGGATGCCAATCAGGTCTATTTAAAAGCCTGTCGGAAAACTGCAACAGAAGTGATCGGTGAGAAATGCTATAAAATCGTTAAAGGCTTCTATGCCCCCTGCCCTTCTGAAAACAGCAGTGTTGTATGTCCGTTAATGAAAACCCTGGATACGGGAACCCCCTCCCATATAATCCATGAGACTGTTTTGCCTGACAAGCGAACTAAATATTTCAGTATTTCCGCCTATCCCATAAGAGGTCTGGAGGATAAGATCACCCATATTATAGAATTGTGGCAGGATATCACCTCGGAAATTACGGAAAAATGGGAAAACAAGGTAAAGCGGATACACGCTGACATGAAACAAGTTATCCAGGAGGACCGGCTGGTGGCCCTGGGGAAATTGGTTGCCAGCAGTGTCCATGAGATAAACAATCCCATCCAGGGCCTTCTCACCTTCAGCTATATCATCAAAGATATGGCCCAAAAAGAGCAGTTTGATAAGAAAGACCTTGAACAACTCAGGGAATTTAATACACACATGACAAGGGAACTTGAACGCTGCGGAAATATTGTATCCGGTCTTCTTGCCTTTTCCCGGGAATCGGTACTGGAATTTGTAAACACGGATATCAATGAAATTCTTGAGACGGTTATCTCTCTTACCCGTCATAAGCTGGAACTTTGCAACATTCAATTGGAAACCTGCCTTGAAAAGTCTATTCTCCTCATTGTTTTCGGAGATAAGAATCAATTGCAGCAATGCTTTTTAAATCTTATCTTCAATGCCATAGATGCCATGCCCAAAGGAGGAATGCTTGTCATTAACTCAGGGATTCATGCCGACTCAAAAAAAGTATGGGTTGAAATCTCTGACAATGGCTCCGGGATCAATGATGAAAATCTGGAACATATTTTTGATCCGTTTTTTACCACCAAAAAAGAGGGCGGGACAGGCCTGGGTCTTTCCATCGTTTATGGGATTGTAAAGGATCATAACGGAGAAGTTCGGGTAAATAAAACCTCGGACCGGGGAACTTGCTTTATATTTTCGTTTCCCGGTGTGGTTTCAGACTGATATACAAATTTTATTGGGGAAAAATCATGGATCAACAGATGAAAATACTGATTGTTGATGATGAACTGGTGGTAAGGGAATCGCTTTATCACTGGTTTTCAAGACAAGGATATCATACCCGATCTGCCAAAAACGGAAAAGATGCCCTGGGAAAGCTTGAAAACGAAAATTTCGACATTTTGTTTGTAGACATGAAAATGCCGGGGATGAGTGGATTTGAACTGCTTGAAGTTGTAAAGACGCGTTATCTGGATACGGCGGTGGTGATCATAACGGCCTATGGCTCAATTGACACCGCGGTCCAGGCCATGAAAATAGGGGCATCAGACTATCTTCTCAAGCCCTTTAAACCTGATCAGCTGTCTCTGATCATGGAAAAGATATCACAACAGATGAAATTTACGACCGAATACCGGTATCTCAAAGGGCAACTGGACAAGATCTGCCGGTTTGACAACATCATTGGAGAATCGGATCCAATGAAAAAAATATACCAAATGATTGAAGAGGTGGCCAAAACCGATGCCCCTGTTCTTATCCTGGGAGAAACCGGAACCGGCAAAGAACTGGTTGCCAAGGCAATCCATGTGAAAAGTTCCAGAAACAATCTGCCCTTTGTGCCCTTAAACTGTGGCGCTTTTCCCGATTCCCTTCTGGAATCCGAATTGTTCGGCTACCATAAAGGGGCCTTTACCGGCGCATCCCACAACCGCAAAGGATTTTTTGAAGTGGTCTCCGGCGGCACGCTGTTCCTGGATGAAATCGGTGAGATCAGCCAGAAAATGCAGGTGGGACTTCTTAGGGTACTCCAGGAAAAAAAAATCACACGCCTGGGCGATACCCGTGAGATTGATGTGGATTTCAGGTTGTTGTCCGCCACCCGTCAAAACCTTGAGAGCAAGATCATGGAAGGCCAATTTAGAAGCGATTTCTTTTACCGGATCAATATCATCTCCATTGAAATTCCCCCCTTAAGAGAAAGAAAAGAAGACATTGCCCTGCTCGCCTACCATTTTCTTGATAAATACAGCCAGGAAACAACCAAAAAAATTGACACCCTAGATAGAAAAACCCTTGAATATCTTAGGCAATATCCCTGGCCCGGCAATGTCCGAGAACTTGAAAATGCCATTGAAAGGGCGGTGGTGCTGTCCAAATCAAGGACACTTACCCTGGAGGATTTTAATTTCCTTAAACCCAATTATCCTCCTTCTTCCCATGGCATGACACTCACCCTCAAGGAGGTGGAAAAACAATACATCGATACCATTTTGCAGGACAACCAATGGAATATCTCCCGGTCAGCAGATATTCTCGGGATCAGCCGCGCTACGCTCCATCGAATGATCAATCGCTTTCATATGGAAAAGCCATGAGATGAGCCCTGAGATGAGCCATGGTTTCTGCCTAGGAATTTTGCCAGTTGGCGAAATTGAGCCTTTATATTTAAAGATTATTGCAGGGTCCTTTCTGGGAGAATTGCGCACAAAATCCCTGATTCTCCCCCCCCTGCCCCATCCAAATTATGCCTTTGACAAAAGAAGACTTCAATACAATGCCGGCACCATGATCAACGAGCTTGAAACCCATGCGTTCAAAGGATGCAGCAAGGTCATTGCTCTGGTGGAGGAGGATCTGTTTATCCCGGTGTTTTCTTTTGTTCTGGGAGAAGCAAGAATGGGGGGAACAACCGCTCTGGTTTCCCTTTACAGACTTCAAAAAAACCCGACAAGGGCTGCCAAAGTTGCCCTACATGAATTTGGCCACCTCATGAACATCAACCATTGTCATGAAAAAAAATGTGTGATGAAATTTTCAAAAGATATTGAACAACTGGATTCCATTTCCAGTATTTTCTGTAACTATTGTCTGGATCAGATCCGCTATGCAATGAAACAAAAAAGATGAGGCCGGAAATGTTTGTGCCACGCACAGATTTCCAACCCCTATGGATACTCAGCCCCTTTGGATACTTCAGGGCGATATCAACTCATGTTTTTAAAAATGCATGGACCAATTTGTCCCACCCGATTTCAGGGTTAAGACCATAAAAATCATTGACCGGTTCTCCACCGGTGGCCGCAAGGTTTGCATAATCGGGTCCCATCATCTGGGCAAGGCGCAGGGTCTCTTTTTCCATCCAGCGGATACTGTCATCCCCGTATTTTAATTTTTTCAGGCTTTTTAACGGTGAGTCCGGTTCAACAATAAACAACCACCCCTCCTGGTAGGGATCATCGTGGATGAGGTACGGATTCTCTATTACCCGCTGGTTTACGGATAAAACCGTTCCTGAAATGGGAGACAATACATTCGCCTTGTTTTTATCCTGGGTGATGGACCACCCAGGCACGTCTTTTTCCATAGGTGTGCCAACCTCCATGGTATCTGAAATAAATTTGGCTTTGCCAAAAAGTTTCATGGCAAAAGAATCAAAACCGATCCGCGCCATCCCCCCGTGTTCCATGCGAACCCAGGTGTGACCATCGTGGTAATAATAATCTTGTGCAAGATCAAATCCAGCGACATTTAAGATTTGGGGCTGTGATTGTACCTGGGATATTTCAATATCATCCAGCATCTGGTCAAAGGCACAGTCCTGGCATTCGTAATTGTGGGTGCAAATTTTGGCGTCCTGAATTCGTCCGGTCACTGCATGGCGACAGGGTCTTGATGCACCATCATATTTTTTCTTAAAATAAGTCGCCCAGTTTGAACTGGTTTCCAATGTTGCCGGAACGCCCATTGCCCGGGTCATGGCCTTGTCAAACTTACAATCAAAACAATCATAGACTTTGTTGCAGGTATGATAACT
>CAXHYW010000284.1:0-5485 GCA_964021475.1 uncultured Desulfobacteraceae bacterium
CAAGGTTTTCCTGATAAAACCTTGGGTTTTTCCCATCGGCTTTTCCTATCTGTTTCCCCATCGGTTTTCTTAGGCTTTTTTCCTTCTTTTTCCAGCACTTCTAAAATTTAACTGAATATGCTAAGAAAGAAGCCGTGTGATTAACCTGATTTGTAGGTCAAGGAGTGCCATGGATAAAAAACGCAGCGCGCCCAACCCGCCACAGATGAGTCCCTATGTGTTTACCCTTATGTTACTGGGATTTGGTTTCTGGTGTTTCTGGGACGGATGGTTGACAACAAATCCGGATATGGCTAAGCATGCCATGTTTAACAAGGTTTTGAGTGGCATTTTGATCGTTTGGGGTATCTGGGATTTTTTCAGGATCAGAAAACGTGGTAAATCAGGGAAAGACAAAGACTAAGAAAAAACCACACATTCCTTGAACGGTTTATTTCAATAGGCCATAATCTGTTTTTTTTGTTTGATTCTTATTGAAAATACTGTTAAATTTCCACCCTTAATTTTAGCATATAAGGATTTCCTTTAAATGGAATCAGAAAAAATAGACAATGCACTTGATAAAGGGCTGTTAAAAGAAATAAATAAACGCAGAACGTTTGCCATTATCAGCCATCCCGATGCAGGAAAAACCACTCTGACGGAAAAGCTGCTGCTTTTTGGCGGCGCCATTCAGCAGGCAGGGGCGGTCAAATCAAAAAAAATTACAAAAGCGGCCACCTCGGATTTTCTTTCCATTGAGCAGGAAAGGGGGATCTCTGTCAGTTCGTCTGTTATGAAGTTTAATTATAAAGGTTATGAGATCAATCTTCTGGACACCCCCGGGCATAAAGATTTTTCAGAGGATACCTATCGGGTTCTCACGGCGGTGGATTGCGCTATTATGATCATTGACAGTGCAAAGGGAGTGGAACCCCAGACCCAGAAGCTTATGGAGGTTTGCCGCATGCGCAACACCCCCATTATCACCTTTATCAACAAACTGGACAGGGAAGGAATGGAACCCCTGGATATTTTTCAGGATATCGAAGACAAGCTCCAGATTGAATGTGTCCCTCTATCCTGGCCCATAGGCATGGGAAAACGGTTTAAAGGGGTGTACAACCTTGAAAAAAAGGAACTGGGTATATTTTCTCCGGGATACAGTCCAAAAGATGATGAGGGTATTCTCATTCAAGATCTATCGGATGTTCGACTGGATGAATTGATCTCCGAGTCCCAGGCCCAAGCCTTAAGAGAGGATGTCGACCTGATTGCAGGGGCCTCGGAACCCTTTGATCTTAATCTGTATTTAAACGGTACCCAGACCCCGGTTTTTTTCGGATCTGCCATCAACAATTTCGGGGTCAAGGAAATGTTGGATGCCTTCGTTAAAATTGCACCACCACCCGGTATCCGTTCCACAGCCACTCGGGATGTACGTCCTGAAGAAACCGCTTTTTCCGGGTTTACCTTTAAAATCCAGGCCAATATGGATCCAGAGCACAGGGACAGGATTGCCTTTTTTAGAATATGTTCCGGCAAATTCACCAAGGGCATGAAGGTGCGGCACCATCGAATCGGGAAGGATATTAAAATTTCCAATGCCACCATTTTTCTGGCCCAGGAAAGAAGCAATATTGAAGAAGCCTATCCCGGAGATATCATCGGAATTCACAACCACGGCACCATTAAAATCGGGGATACCTTTACCACCAAGGAACCCCTGAAGTTTTTGGGAATTCCCAATTTTGCCCCTGAACATTTCAGGCGGGTCATATTAAAAGATCCCCTGAAGACCAAAGCATTGTCCAAGGGGTTGACCCAATTGGCAGAGGAGGGCACTATCCAGGTATTTAGGCCCTTGATGGGGAATATGCATGTCATCGGTGCCGTGGGTGTTCTTCAGTTTGATGTCACCATGGCCAGGCTCAAGTCTGAGTATAATGTGAACGCTGGCTATGAAAGTATTGATCTATCGGTTGCCAGGTGGGTGACCTGCGAAAATGAACAAATTTTAAAAGAGTTTAGAAAAAGAAATGAGTCAAGCCTTGCAACGGATGCAGAAGGAAGGCTTACATTTTTAACCACAAGCGAGTATCAGCTTGGGTTTGCTATGGAAGAATGGCCAAAAATTGAATTTCATAAAACAAGAGAACACAATTTGTAGCCATTATATATTCATAACTTTTATTTAAGTATTCTTAAATTTTTTTTAAAAGGGGAAATATCGATGACAGATCACAGAATTTACAATTTCAATGCCGGCCCTGCTGCTTTGCCTCTTTCCGTATTACAAGAGATCCAAGCATCTTTTTTAAATTTTAAAAATTCAGGCATGTCAGTTACCGAAATTAGTCATCGATCTTCCTATTTTGATGAAGTTATAAATGATGCCGTGGAACGGGCAAAGCGAATTTTAAAATTGGATGATAGGTTTCATGTTTTGTTTGTCCAGGGCGGGGCTTCCCTTCAGTTTGCCATGATTCCCATGAATCTGCTCGCCGGAAATGATACGGCCGATTATATTAATACCGGTACCTGGTCTACAAAGGCCATCCAAGAAGCACAAAAAATGGGTAAAACAATCCAGGTGGTTGCCTCTTCGGAGGATAAAAGCTTTTCCTATATTCCCAAAGATATTACCTTTAACCCGTCTGCAAAATTTGTCCATTTGACGTCCAATAACACCATCAAAGGGACCCAGTTTTATGATTTTCCCGATACCGGCGGAATTCCCATCATTGCAGACATGTCTTCTGATATTTTTTCAAAACCTCTGGACATGGAAAAATTTGGTATGATTTATGCCGGTGCCCAGAAAAATTTGGGGCCTTCCGGCACCTGTATGGTCATCATCCGCAAGGATCTGGTCGATTCCGCATACCAGGATCTACCGACCATGTTGAAATATTCAACCTATTCCAGTAAAAATTCCATGTACAATACCCCACCCTGTTTTGGTATCTACACGATTGATCTGGTTCTTAAATGGATTGAAGAGGAGATGGGCGGCATTGAGAAGATGGAGGCACACAATATTGCAAAGGCGGATATCCTTTATGATTTGATTGATGGCAGTTCCTTTTACCGCACAACGGCAGAAAAATATTCTAGATCTCTTATGAATGTGACCTTTCGCCTGCCCAGTGAAGACCTTGAAAAAAGCTTTGTTGAAAGGGCAAACCAGCACGGGCTTGGGGGGCTTAAGGGCCATCGCTCCGTTGGTGGATGCCGGGCTTCCATTTACAATGCCACCACCATGGAAAGCATGTATGCCCTGGTTGAATTCATGGAATCCTTTGAAAAGGAGAACAAATCATGAAGGTGCTTGTCAGCGATAAAATGGATGAGACCGGAATTGATATTTTCAGAAACAATGACCAAATAGAAGTAGACGTTATCACAGGATTGGCTCCAGATGAGCTTATGAAGATCATTGGCAATTATGATGCCCTGGCAGTCAGAAGTTCCACCCAGGTAACCCGCGAGGTGCTTGATGCGGCGGTTAATCTCAAGGTGATCGCAAGGGCGGGCATCGGTCTTGACAATGTAGATATAGACGAAGCCACCAAAAAGGGAGTTGCAGTCATGAATACTCCGGGGGGCAACACTGTGACCACGGCGGAACATGCCATTGCCATGATGATGGCCTTAACCCGGAATATTCCCAGGGGAACCGCTTCCCTCAAGGCGGGGAAATGGGATAAAAAATTGCTCCAGGGCCGGGAAATTTCAAACAAAACCCTGGGAGTGATCGGGTTCGGCAATATCGGTTCCATTGCCGCAAGTCTTGGCAAGGGACTTAAAATGAAGGTCATTGTCTATGACCCCAATATCTCTTCAGCCCATATTGAAAAGGCTGGATTTGATTATGTTTCCCTGGATGAATTGTATCTTCGGGCCGACTATATTACCATCCATGTGCCCAAAATGGATGCCACCATTGATTTGCTGGATGCCGAAGCCTTTGAGAAAATGAAAACCGGGGTGATGGTGATCAATTGTGCCAGGGGCGGTATTATCAATGAGGCGGCTCTTTACGATGCCATCAAATCGGGAAAGGTGGCTGGTGCTGCTTTGGATGTCTTCTCCACGGAACCTCCCGGAGAGAATCCTCTGTTGACACTGGATCAGGTCATTGCAACCCCCCATTTGGGAGCCTCCACCCAGGAAGCCCAGACCAATGTGGCTGTGGCCGCTGCCAACCAGATTATTGCCTATCTTCTTGAGGACACAGTGATCAATGCGGTCAATGTGCCCTCGGTCAGCGGAGAAGTCCTTAAACAGTTGAGTCCTTTTCTCTATCTGGCGGATAAGATGGGCAAGATGCAGGCCCAGATCACCAAGGGCGGCATTAAACAGGTGGACATTGAATATATCGGAAAATTTCCGGATCTTGATTTAAAACCCATCACCATCAATGCCATCAAAGGACTTTTGGCTGAAATTGCCAAATATGAGGTCAATTCGGTGAATGCCATCTCCTTTGCCAATGAGATGGGAATAAAAATCACGGAATCGACCTCCCAGGAAGCAGGTAATTTTTTGCACCTGATCCGGATGACCGTTATCACCGATGAAGATACCAATATTGTGGAAGGAACCATATTCGGTAAAGATGATGCCAGAATTGTCAGGATTAATAAATTCCGGCTGGAAGTCATCCCGGAAGGACACTTAGGATTGATTCACAATGTGGATAAGCCCGGTTCCATCGGTTCCATCGGGGTTTGCCTCGGAAAACACAACATCAATATTGCCCGAATGATGGTGGGTCGGGAGGAAGACGGTCAGAGAAATATCATCTTCCTTAGGACAGATACCCCTGTACCGCCAGAAGTGGTTCAGGAAATTATGGACTTAGGGCTTGTCATCGAAATGACAACTTTTGAATTATAGGTAGCGCAAAAATTAAGTATGATAGATCCAAAAAGAAAGATCCCTTATAACTACACTTCAGCAGACGACGACCAGATCATAGAGCATCTTTTTGGATCTACCTTTCTCGAAAAGATTAAGTCCCTTGAAACCAAAAAAGCAACCGGGAGATCCTCCCGGTTGCTTCACAGGTTTCTGGGAGATCTGTTTATTATCCAGAGAAATCCTTTTCTTTTCCAGGAACTTGTGGAGCACCCGTTCCAGCGCAAGCGCTTGTTCACGGAATTTGAAAATGATTTTAAAACCATTGAGGAAAATGCCAATCACGAAACGGTTTTTGAGGTACTTGCCATTTGTAAGGAAGCTCTCAGGGCCCTTTGCAAACAGATCAAATCGGTAATTTCGGACCAGCACCGGATTCTCCAACAATTGGGACCGGTTATCGGGAAAAAAAATATTTATTTTGACCCCTTTAATATCACTGCCCATACAACCGATGCCACTGATTGGCGGCGGTTTTCTCCTATTGCTATCCTAAGACCGGACCGGGAAGACCAGGTCCCCTAAGAACGGAAGAGCGTCGTGTAGGGAAAGGGTGTGCCTCTATGTGTAGATCTCGGTGGGC
>CAXHYW010000285.1:0-5480 GCA_964021475.1 uncultured Desulfobacteraceae bacterium
CCTATGCCGTTCCTGAAAAAACCATTCGAGGGTCCCTTGAGGGGTTTAAAAAGGCTTTTGACCGGGTGAAATAAAATCTGCGGGATCGGTATCCACATGGAATTAACCCAAAGTTGTTGTTAGATACCCAAAAGGAAACCTAATTGATGGAAACCTATTATAACCCGGAAGATTTGTTAAAATTTGAAGAGATCGGGAAAGATGCCCCGGACCTTGCAAAGAAGTTTTTTAAATATTACGGGGCGGTGTTTGACGAGGGAGAACTGACCGCAAGGGAAAAATCTTTGATCGCCCTGGCCGTTGCCCATACCATCCAGTGTCCCTATTGTATTGATGCCTATACCAAGGGTTGTCTTGAAAAGGGGTCCAATCTTGCTGAAATGACTGAAGCCCTTCATGTGGCGACGGCTATCCGGGGAGGCGCCTCCTTGGTACACGGGGTACAGATGAGAAATATCGTTGAAAAATTGTCAATGTAAACCAGGAAAAAACCATGGAGAATCCAATTTCACAGGATAGGGGGGGTGGGGTTCCTGATTTTAGCCAGACCCTCAATCAACATGGCCTTTTTCTGAAGCGGGGAGAGACCATGACCTTGCAGGTAAACCTGGGATTGCTATGTAACCAGGTTTGCCAGCATTGCCATTTGTCCGCAGGCCCCGGGCGGACTGAACTCATGGATCAGAACACCATTCATCAGGTGATCCAATTTCAAAAAAAAACCGGGTGTGAGGTGGTGGATATCACGGGGGGAGCACCTGAAATGAACCCCCATCTCAAGGAGCTGATTGAGAAAATGGCTGGGCTGGCCCGGATCATTGTGCTGCGGTCCAACCTGAGTGCGCTTTATGATGCCGATGATCCGACGCTTCTTTCGTTGTTAGTAAAACATAAGGTGACCATTGTTTCTTCCCTGCCTTCCCTGAACCTTTCCCAGACCGATGCCCAGCGGGGAGAAGGGGTGTTTGACAAGAGCCTTAAGGCCTTGAAATACCTTAACGAAATGGGGTTTGGGAAAGAGGGGACCGGTCTTGTCCTGGATCTGGTGTCCAATCCTGTTGGCGCATTCATGCCCACGGATCAGGCCACCGCCCAAAAACGGTTTCGAAAGGTACTCAAAGATAAATGGGGAATTGTTTTCAACCAATTGTTTACCTTTGCCAACATGCCACTGGGACGGTTTGAAACCTGGTTGAAAAAAAAAGGGAATTATGACACGTATCTGAACTCCCTGTACAAGGGATTTAATCCCTGCACCGTGGAGGGATTGATGTGCCGCCATCTGATATCCATCGCATGGGACGGTTATCTTTATGATTGTGATTTTAACCTGGCTGCCGGGTTGCCCAAGAGCAATGTCAGAACCCACATCAGCGAACTTACCACTTTTGATTTCAAACATCAGGAGATTGCCGTGGGAAATCATTGCTATGCCTGCACCGCAGGCAGCGGCTTCACTTGAGGCGGTTCCATTGAGGTTCCCGGTTAGGGAATCAAACGCTTGTTATTCCGGCGATAGGATACAGGAGCAGATAATTTTTTATCAAATCTTATTAAAGGTGGAGAGCATATCGTTTGTTATCAATTTCAAGGGTTGTTTTGGTAAAGGTGAGTTTGTTAATGATTTTACCATCCTTGAAATGGAGGACATCCACCCCTTTTCTTATCTCCTGCTTGTCTTCAAACCCGGGTTCCATTGACGGCCATTCAAGCACCCAGCGATACAATACTTTTTGTGTTTGCTCATCCACAAAGGTCTCCGCTTCTAAAAATCTGAAATTGCCATGGTTCTCGAACCAAGAGGTCCAGACATTTTCAAGATTATTTTTCCCCTTAACATAGGCACCTGTCCAGTTTTCAAAAAAAACATCCTCATGGAAGAGGTCCATGACCTTGGCAAGATTGTGGTTATTCCAGGCCAGGTTCCACTCCCTAAGTTTCATTTTGATTTCATCGCGTGAAAGTTTCATTTGACACTCCTTTCCGTGCAGATGGTTTGTTTATCTTTCCCCAGGGGCTTCCTGGATACAATTTTTCCCTTTTTCCTTGGCTTCATACAGCGCCTTGTCCGCCCGATTGATCCAGTCCTTGAGCGTTTCATTTTTCCTATATTTGGCAATGCCGGAGCTGATGGTAACCCGCTGCTTTTCTGTGTCAATATTTGGGGGCATCTTTGCATAAAAATTGTGGGTATGAATGGCGGTTCTGAGTCTTTCAGCGATTTGTCTCGTGGGTTCCATATCGCTGAAGATCAGGAGAACAAACTCATCTCCGCCCCAGCGAACCAGCAGGTCCTTCTGGCGGATGGCCTGGGCGGCGATTTGGGACACGGTCTTGATTACGGTATCACCAAACAGATGGCCATGGGTATCATTGACCTGTTTTAAATGATCCAGATCAAAGAGGATGATACACATGTCCACAGGTTCCCGCCGGTTAAGGTTGGTCATGTACTTAAACCGTCGTTCAAATTCATTCCGGTTGTAAGCCTGGGTCAGTTTGTCGGTGTTGGCGATGACTTCCAGCTGCCGTTGGAAATAGTTGATCACCAGGATGGCAAAAGCAATGGTGGTAAAGGTGATGACAAGACTGATGAAAAAATTTTTGACAAAGGTGTTTTTAATGGATTTAAGGGCCAGGGTTTCATCCTGCTCCACAATAAGATACCATCCAAGTTCATTGATAAACCGGCTGGTCAGCAGAATATGGGTTTTGTCAGAATCATATTCAAAAAAGGAGGGGGCCTCCTTGGAATCAAGGATGCTTTGGGCGATGGATCCAAGCCCTTCGGTATCAAAAATGGACTGGGTGATGATTTTGGATTTGTCCGTGTGGACCTGGATCAATCCGTCGGGACTGACCATATAAACATCTCGGTTATATTTTTCTTTGTAATAATCCATCAGGGTCGCCACCCGGTCAAAATCAAGCCCCACCCCCACAACGCCTAAAAGTGTATGGTCATATCCTTCCAGCCGGTGGTTGATAAAAATGGTCAGGTGATTGAGTTCTGCTTCATTGGTATCCACATTCAAATCATAATCCACCCATAACTCTTTGAAATTGTAATACCAGATATCATGGGGGTCATCGGGACTTATTTTTTTTAAAGCCCCTTTAAAGTGATAATAATTTTGGGTGATGTCTGACACAAAAAAGGAACTGAAAAACTGATATTTGTCCTTGATTTCCAATAGATATTTTTGGATATGGGCCGGGTCTTTTTCACCCGCAAGAATCCAATCTTTTAAGAAGGTGTCATTGGCCATGAGAGAGGAGACAAAGATGGGCCGAGCCAAATCTTTCTGAATTTCTGAATAGATATTGTCCCGGGCAAGGGGGAGGCTGTTTTCAATGATACTGGTTTTGACCGATTTTTTGGAGGCCTGGTAGGAAATCACATTTGTCAGGAAAAAACCAGACAAAAGAATCAGGCTGAGAACGATAATAAGCTTTGTTCGAATTGAAAAAAAAATCATGGTCACCTTACAGGATAATAATGTGTAAATAGGGTGAAAAATTTTGCCGATCGTAAGTGAGTTTCATATTACCATTTAAAGAGGGAGCCGGGCAAAGGAAAAAAACAGATAATGGGGAAAAAATTTATTTTGAATCAAAGGCCAGCTTTAACCCAAAGCCGATGAAAATGATGCCTGAAATTTTCTGCAGGATAAGCCCGATGCGCTGGTTGTTTCTCAAGGTATCGGTCATGAGGGCAGCCGTCCCGGTCAAAATCATGAACCAGATACTGCTGGTCACAAGGAAGGTACCCCCAAGGAGCAGGAAGGGCAATGGCCCGGTAACCGCCTGGGAGTTGATAAACTGGGGTAAAAAAGAGAGGAAAAAAAGGGCCACCTTTGGATTCAGCACATTGGTGATCACCCCCTGGCGATAGATTTTCCTAAGATCCCTGGATTGAAATTTATTGCCGACGGTTTCAAAGGCAGTTTGTTTGTCCATGAGGGTTTTTAGACCCAGGAAAATCAGATAACCGGCGCCTGCCCATTTGATGATGGTAAAAGCGGTTGCCGAGGTGGACAGGATCAGGGACAGCCCAAAGGCGGCGCAAAGGACATGGACCACACAGCCGGTAATGATGCCGGCAACGGAAAACAGGCCTGCCCGTCTGCCCTGGGAAACAGATCGGGTAAGAATGTACATGGTGTCCACCCCCGGGGTCAGGTTGAGGATGACGGCGGCAATGATAAAGCCGGTATAGTTTTCAATTCCAAACATGGCAGATTTTCCTTGATTATTGCCCCCATAACATGGGGATGTTGTTCCGGAGAGATCAGTCAAACAAAGTTTTTAGTCAAACAAGGCATTGATAAATTGTTGTGAATCAAAGTCCTGGAGGTCATCCACCCCTTCCCCCACACCGATATAGGCGATGGGAAGGTTCATGGTGCTTGCAATGGCAGCGACGATTCCCCCCTTTGCGGTTCCGTCTAACTTGGTCAGGGCAAGCTTCGTAATTTGAACAGCTGAATGGAAGGTGGTCGCCTGGGAGATGGCATTTTGCCCTGTGGTAGCATCCAGGACCATCAGCACTTCATGGGGAGCGCCGGCAAGTTTTTTATTGACCGAGCGCTTGATTTTTTTCAATTCTTCCATGAGATTTTTTTGGGTGTTGAGGCGGCCGGCCGTATCAATGAGAACGATGTCCACTCCCCTTGCTATGGCAGCTTCCACGGCATCATAGGCAACTGCTGCCGGGTCTGCGCCCTCTTTGTGTCGGACAATGCTGGCACCGGCTCTGTCTGCCCAGACTTCCACCTGTTCAATTGCAGCTGCCCGGAAGGTATCGGCGGCTGCAATGAGCACCTTTTTACCCTGGCGGGTATATTTCATGGCAAGTTTACCCAATGTGGTGGTTTTCCCGGTTCCATTCACTCCGACCATCATGATGACATGGGGTTTAGTAAGCACGGGTTCCGTGGCAGGGAGAATGGTGTCAGGGAATAACCCCATCAGTTCATCTTTCAACACCTGTTTAAGTTCATCAGCGGTTTTCAGTCGTTTGGCTTTTTTGCGGATTTGTTCCATCATCGCCATGGTGATGTCCATGCCAAGGTCCGAGGTCACCAACAGTTCTTCAAGTTCTTCAAACAGGTTGTCATCAATTTCTTTGGTCGCCACAAACAGTTCGTTGATATCTGTATTCAGAACGGCCCGGGTTTTGCTCAAGCCCGTTTTTAACCGGGAAAATATCCCCTTGTCCGTGTCTTTTGGTGTTTCTTCCGGCTTTTTATTATTGTCTGGCGCATCGCTTTTTTTTTTGAATATATTAAAAACCAATTGTTTCTCCCTAAATCGTATGAAAATTGTTTATAAGTTAAGCGTGTATGATCTTTTACAATTTTTAGAATCCAGAATCAAGACAAGACCGCTCAAATTAACAAGACCACTTAAATTAGCAAGATCCAAGGATAAATGAGATTGTTGCTTTACTTTCTTAGCACCAACCGATAAAAATAAAG
>CAXHYW010000286.1:0-5469 GCA_964021475.1 uncultured Desulfobacteraceae bacterium
GATAATGACGGGAAGCTGCTGTCCACCATTGCACTGGATATTGATAATACCCAGAACCTGTCTGAATTGGACTCCGCCAGGCAATATATTGAAAATCTGGAAAAAAAGATTCAACATCTATCTCTCATGAAAGGGGGGCTGCAGGATGAAGCCAACAGGCAATTGCCCACCCCATTGAGCAAAAGGGAAATCCAGGTACTTCAGATGCTTGCCTGTGGTACCATCAATGTGGAGATCGCCCAATCCTTGAATATCAGCCCCCATACCGTGAAAAGTCATATCAACCATATTTTTAATAAACTTTCAGTGAATAGCCGAACCCAGGCTTCGGTATGGGCAAGTCAGCATCATTTTGTGTAATTTGCCTTAAGTTTGGGATAAATATGGTATAAGATCCAATGGATTTGATCGGTGGTTGGCTTGTTGTTCAAATAAAAAATAATAAAATAAGGAATGCCCATGAGTTCTTTCAATGATTTTATTCAAAAAGATATTAACAATAAATCACCAGAATTAAAGGTAATAGGTATTGGCGGGAGTCCTAGGAAGGGGGGGAATTCTGACCTGATTTTAAAACAGATACTCAAAGGGGTGGCCGAAAACAAAACCTTGGCTGAGAACCTGCAACTTAGAGATTTTCAATATCAGGGCTGTATCGGATGCGAGAGATGCAGAAAGGATAAGATTTGTACCGGATTGAAAGACGGGATGTCTTTGATTTATCCGGACATACTTCAATCCCAGGGGTTGGTGCTTGTATCGCCTACTCACAATTATAATATTACTTCATGGATGAAAGCCTTCATCGATAGGCTTTACTGTTTTTATGAATTTGATAACAACTGTCCAAGGGGGTGGTCGAGTCATTTGGCAGGTCAAGGGCGAAAGGCTGTCCTGGGAGCAATTTGCGAGCAGGAAAATATTAAGGATATGGGGTTTACACTGGATGCCATGCGTCTTCCCCTTGAAGCGTTGGGATACGAAATAATTGGTGAATTGGCTGTTTTTAAAATCTTTGACAAAGCGAAAGTAAAAGAGGAGAAGGCGGTTTTGATGAAAGCCACAAAGCTTGGTTCCGATCTGGCCAAATCGCTTTTAAATCAGCAGGTGACACGCCATGGCGTTTAACAAAGAACAATTTATGACAATTCTGGCCCAGATCGCTCCCAACCGCTACCTCCAGGCCTTTTTGATTGTCATTGTTTTTCTGGGCCTGGCCAAGTTGGTGGACCTTTTGCTCACCCGTGTTGTCAAGAAATGGTTTCAACAGACACGGCTGAAAATAGATGATCAGGTGCTTGATATTTTTCATCGCCCGGTTTTTTTGAGTATCATCCTTTTTGGCCTGGCCCTGGCCACCGAGAGGCTCGAGCTCCCGCAAACCATCGCTTTTCTAACCCTGGGGGTGCTGAAAACCATCGCCATTTTCTATTGGGCATTGGCTGTCACTAGGTTTTTAAAGTTGTTGCTCCATCTTTTAAGCCGGGATGAAAGCTGGTTCAAGCTGATCCAGGACAGCACCCTGCCACTGTTTAACAATTTTTTGATTCTGCTGGTAACTGGCTTGTCTATTTATCTTGGGTTTTTGGTCTGGAATATCGATCTGACCGCCTGGGTCGCCTCTGCTGGTATCCTGGGGCTTGCCATCTCCTTTGCCGCAAAAGACACCCTGGCCAATCTCTTTTCAGGGGTTTTTATCATGGCAGATGCCCCCTATAAACTCGGGGACTATATTGTCCTGGATTCCGGCGAGCGGGGGGCGGTGACCAATATCGGTATCCGCAGCACCCGGGTGTTAACCCGGGACGATGTGGAAATCACCGTGCCCAATTCCATCATGGGAAATACCAAGATTACCAATGAAGCCGGGGGCTACCATGAAAAATTTCGCATCCGGGTTAAGGTGGGGGTGGCCTATGGCTCAGACCTTGAACTAGTCCATCGGGTACTGCTGGGGGTGGCATTGGAAATAACCGATGTCTGTAAAACCCCTGAACCCAGGGTGAGATTTCGCAGTTTTGGCGACTCCAGCCTTGATCATGAGTTGTTATGCTGGGTCATAAAACCGGTTTTCCGTGGCAGAGTTTTGCACCAGCTCAACACCGCTGTCTACAATCGGTTTATCCAGGAAGGGATTGAAATTCCCTTTCCCCAGCGGGATGTTCATGTCCGGTCTGTTTCAAAAGATAAGGATACTTGAGATAAGGATACTTGAGACAAGGATACTTGAGACAAAAAAAAGCCCTGTCAGCCACGGCGTGTTCCGGGTTGACAGGGCTTTTGAAAAAACTGCTTAGGAGGGCAGGTTATAGGCCCCGGGGCCTATCTTCCATTCCCCGTCTTCTTTGATCAGGGAAAGAGTGTCCTGGGCTTCATGCTCTTCAAGTAACCCAAAAACATACCCCACTATTCGGTACAGCGGGTTGATACTGCGGATAGTGGTCACATTCATTTGAATCTGGGCAGATGAATCATCCATGCTTAATACCGTTGTTTTCATAAGGATGGGTTTCATATGCAGGTAACTTACTTTATACCCCCGGTCGGTGGCATCTTTTTCCTGAAGTCTCAGATAAAGTTCCACCATGTTCACATCATTTTCATTTGTCTGGCCCTCTTCGCTGATGAAATCCGCCATTGAGGGGTCTAACATGTAATAGGCTTGGGTAAATTCTTTTGCCACCTTTGTGGGGGAGTTGCCCTCAGCCCATGCCGCAGATGCATATAGGCCGATTAACAGGGCGGCTGCCAGTAAAATCAGTCCGGGGTTCTTTTTCATTAGTTGGTTCTCCTTTTTAATTTCGGATAAATATCTCAAATCCATCATTTTTAAAAAATATCTGGAATCTAATAGCAAATACCAGGTTTTTATTCAATGGGTGGGAAGCGGTTATTTACGACCCATATCATATTTGGGTTTGATTGGGTCACCTAGGTCTGGTATTGTGTCCAAAAATATACGAAAATCTCAAGATGGGTGGTAATCTTGCTCAACATGATCAAAAGCAATAAAATGGAAGGTCTCATGGACGGGTTGGCCGCCGTGCTGACCCAGGTGCCGGAAGATCCCATGGTACCAGAGTGGATCGGTATTCAGTCCAGGGGAATGAAACAATGGATCACAACCCAGGTGGCGCAACGGTTTGGGATCTGCGCCAACCTTTCTTTTTTATTTCCCAGGCAGATAATAGAACTTTTCTTTTCCGATAAGGACAACCGACAGGATCCACAGCTTAACCAGGATGTTTTGATATGGTTCATCATGGAGGCCATATTGGATAATCGTGACACCCCTAGTTTTGCTCCTCTGGGGCAGTATATTTCAGGAGATGTGTCCGGCCGCAGGCTGTTTCAATTGTCTTTGAAGATTGCCCGTATCTTTGATGATTACCAGATTTACAGGCCCCGGATGCTCCTGGACTGGGAGGCCTCCCATGAAAACACCCCTTTTACCGATCCTGTCATGGCCTGGCAGTCGGTACTCTGGAAGCAGATTGCCGGAACATGGCCTAGCCCCCATGTGGCAGAGCGAACCACTAATTTTTTAAAGCAGGCCGCCCTGGGTTCCCAAGGGTTTGAGGCCAACCTTAATAAGACAGGTTTGCCCGATAGGATCTCTTTGTTCGGGGTATCTGCCATGCCGCCCCTTTTCCTGGAACTTTTTGGAGTGTTGGCAAACTCTCTGGATATTTTTCTTTTTTTACTGACCCCCTCCAACCAGTTTTTCTTTGATATCAAATCCCAACGGCAGATGGAAAAAATAGATTTAGACCAGGCGGTCCAAAATCAAATGAAACCGTCTCTGGACCCCGGGGGGTATTATGAGATGACCAATCCCCTGCTGGCCTCATTGGGCGGGTCTGGCAGGCAATTTCATGCAAGCCTTGAATCCTTTGATTATCACGAGCCACTGGGGGATCTGTTTTCCGACCCCCTGGATCATTCGTCCTCCATGCTGTCTATCTTACAGTCCGACATACTCAACCTTGTTTTAAGAGTGCCAGAGGGGGAGAGTCTGCCGCTTCCCGTGGACCCAGGGGATATTTCGGTGGGGTTCCATGCCTGTCATTCTCCCATGCGGGAGGCCCAGGTGCTCAAGGATCTTTTATTGGATGCTTTTGAACAGGACCCAAACCTTTGCCCCCATGATATCATTGTGATGATGCCAGATATTGAAACCTATGCGCCTTATCTTTTGGCCGTGTTTTCCTCTGAGCATTCCCTTCCCTTTTCCATATCCGATCGGCGGAAAAAATCAGAATCCCAGACCCTGGAAGCCTTTTTGAAGATTCTGGGGCTCAAGGATTCCCGGCTTGAGCAGGCAAGGGTGCTGGATCTTTTGCTCAGCCCTGCCATTGCGTCCAAATTTGATGTGATGGCCGAGGAGCTTGTATCCATTGAAGCCACCCTTAATAAGGCGGGTGTTTTATGGGGCCGGGACGGGATTCACAGGCAAGAATTGACCGGTGTTGGTTTTGATGAAAACACCTGGATGTTCGGATTTCAACGGCTGTTCATGGGCTATGGGCTGGCCCAGGGGGCAGAAGAGCTGGTGGCAAGTGTGCTGCCCTGTGATGTGTTTGAGGGGTTGGAGGCACAGATTCTGGGGAAGATGGCCCATTTCGGATACACCCTGTTTGAGCGTCTGGCAGACCTTTCTACCCCTAAAACGATTCAAAAATGGGGGGAATGTTTTAGAGCCCTTGTGTCCTCCATGATGGAAAAAACCCATGCCAATGAGGGGGATCTGGGTTTTTTGCTCCAATCGATTGATGAGCTTGTCCGGGACGGTGAAACAGCCGGGTATGCAAAGAAAATAGATTTTAGTGTTGCCCGGGATCTTTTAGAGGGAAAATTGGATAAAACCATTTCCCAGGGCAGTTTTCTGGCCGGGAGTATCACTTTTTGTAATCTGATGCCCATGCGCAGCATTCCCTTTAAGGTGGTGGCGCTCATGGGTATGGATGAGTCAAGTTTCCCGAGAAAGGCCGGGGCTGCCGGGTTTGACTTGATCCAAAAATATCCCCGACCAGGGGACAAACAAGAAAGACAGGAGGATCAATATCTTTTCCTGGAATCTCTGCTGTCTGCCCGGGATCGGCTGATCATCACCTACACGGGCATGGGCATAAAGGATAATGCCCCCATCCCCTGTTCCGGTGTGGTGGCACAACTGATGGATGTGATGGAGGAAAGCTTTGTGTTTCCGGCAGGCCGAGGTGTGTGTTCCCATCATCCCCTCCATCCCTTTAGCCCGCTTTATTTTGGCTCGTCAGGTTCTGGTTCGTCAGGTTCTGGTTCGTCCGATTCAGACCCGTCCGATTCGAACCCGCCAGGTGTCAAAGAGTATCGGCCGTTTTTTTCCTTTTCCCAGGACCAGTGTAAAATTGCCATTTCCCAAGCGGCCATGGAGAGAATGGGGGATCGGTCGGATAAACCTGTGTTTTTACCCCCGGATTTTCACCTGGC
>CAXHYW010000287.1:0-5466 GCA_964021475.1 uncultured Desulfobacteraceae bacterium
CCTGGTGTCTGAAAATGTCATGGACAATTTCATTTATTTTTTTTAACCCGTTCACATCTGGCGCGTCCCAGGTTTGTCCATCCAAATTTGTCCGGTATTTTTCCCGCAGGGATTCCGGGTATGCATATTCAATTCCCCGAACAGAAAGGTTGATTCCTCCCAGGGATCCAGATTTATGGGCCATCAGCCGGGTGCTTCCCGGAGAATTAGAACTGATCGATAAAAAAGAATATCCTTTTTTGAGCATTGTTTCACTCAGGCTAGGCACCTTGAACAGATGGCCCCGGGTCTGTTTTTCCGCTGATTCTATCCTGTCAATACGGCTTCCCACAAAATAATCATGTCGTGATACGGCGGTATCAAAATACGCATTGGCAATCATTCCGTGCCGATCAGGAAGGAATCCTGTAAAGATACTCGGATGATTCACATAGGTTTCTGTGGGAAAAACCGCTCTGTTGTTCGTACAATTTGCATTTTTATTTAAAAATGAAAACAGTCGGGGCATTGATTCAGGGGTCACACAATCGGGTCTTAACCCGTCAAACCCAAATAGTATAAGTTTCATTTGATTTTTTTCTCTTCCTCTTTTTTATTCTGTTCCCATCCGGTCACGGACCCAATCACCGATGATGGTCATGGCCAGGGTTGATAAAAAAATAATTAGGCCCGGTAGAACCGTGACCCACCAAGCGGTCAGCAGGTACACCTGACCTTCACCCAAAAGCCTTCCAAGGCTTACCATTGGCGGTTTAATACCAAGACCTATAAAACTCAAGGAGCTTTCTGCGATCATGGTTCCCGGAAAGTTGAGTGTCATGTTGACGATTAATACACTGGAAATATTGGGTAAAATATGGGCGAAAAAAATTCTTCGCTGGGAACCACCAAGGGCATGCACCGCTCTGGCATAGCCGTGATTTACCGCTGATAGGGATAACCCACGGGTTAAGCGGGCATATTTTTCCCAACCGGCAAATCCCAGCAAAATAACAATTACCCAAAAAGAGTTATCCATCACCGATAGCAGGGCAATGGCACATAATATAAATGCCATGGACGCTTGAATATCGACCAATATCATGATGATTTCATCAATGACTCCCTGGAACCTTGCGGCAATAAACCCCAGGACAACCCCAATGGCAGCACCGATGAGTGTACCGGCCAGGGCAATAAAATAGCTGATCCGGATTCCCGCCATAATTCGGCTGACCATATCTCTGCCAAGATGGTCTGTGCCCAGGGGGTGCTGAAGATTTGTGCCGCCAAAAAACAGGGGAGGGATGAATCGGTTCATTAAATCTTGGTGATTATAGTCCCAGGGTGTCGGTAAAAAGGACACCAGGGTTAAAGCAAAGAGCACCCCAACGGACAAAACAAAAAGAGGCGGATATTTTTTATAAAATATCATGTTGTCACTCCCTTTCGGATCCGGGGATCTACAATACCATAGAGGAAATCGATGGCCAGGTTTGCCAAAACAATGGAAATACCAAACAATAGAATAAGTCCCTGGACCAACGGAAAATCCCGGGCTTTTACCGAGGCGATTAACAAAGATCCCAGGCCCGGCCAGGAAAAAATGGTTTCGGTTACAATGGCACCCGAAACCAGGGAGCCCACATAAAAACCGCCAATGGTCAACAGTGCATTGGCGGCATTGGGCAGGGCCTGAAAAAAAAGAATCCGGCTTTCCCGAACGCCCAGGGATCGAAATCCAGTGATGTAATGGTGCTCATAGATATCGATAAAGGCGGCCCTGCTGAAACGGGTAAAGATAGCCAGATCTGCTGTGACAATAGCAATCAGCGGCATGATATAATGGCTTATGGTGCTGTTCCCGCTGGCTGGAAGCCAGCCGAGGACGATGGAGAAAAAAAATATCAAAAGAACCCCAAAGAAAAAATTGGGTAAACTAAACCCAAGGGTTGACCCGATCAGAATACCGGTATCCGCCAATTCTTTATAATGAAGAGAAGCGATCATCCCCATCAGAACCCCGAGCACGATGGAGATAATGGCTGCCGGAATCATAAGGGACAGCGTTGCTGGCAATCGGTCCATTATGATCTCAGATACCGGCCTGGTTTTGATCAGGGAATTGCCGAAATCCCCTTTTACCGCTTGGGAAAGATAGGAAGTAAACTGGACGAAAATCGGTTTATCCAACCCCCATTTCCGGTTAAAATATTCCACGGCTTCCGGCCTTGCCTCATCACCAAGGTATATCTGGGCGGGATTCCCGGAAGAGCGGATCATCAAAAAACTGATGACCAGAATCAAAAAAGCCGTGATAAATGCCCGAATTAATTTTACAAAAAAATAGGATCGGGTATCCATGAAGGCAAATAATCGCTTAAACATGATTCCAGGCAATCTCATTGTCAGTCCTCCAATGGATCCAAAGAGAGGATGACGGCATTTTAGAAAGACTTCTGGTTCCGGTAGGGCAGGGCCTAACCCACGTTAAATAACAGCTCATCTTGTGTTCCCCCGTTTGATCCCATGGGATTAACCGCCTTTATTTTCCGGTCGTATTTTATTTGGGGTATCGAGTCCATCAACAATTGGGTGTAAGGATGGGTCGGTGCATGAAAAATGTCTTCCACCGGGCCCTGTTCAACCATTTGTCCGGCCAGCATCACCCCAATCCGGTCACACATATTATTCATCACGCTCAAATCATGGCTGATGATTAAAACCGTCATGTTTTTTTCATGGGCTAGACGTTTTAATAAATTGAGGATTTGCGCCTGGACAGACACATCCATGGCTGAAACCGGTTCATCACAAATGAGAAATTCCGGGTTATTGATCAAGGCTCTTGCCAGAACCGCTCTCTGGCGCTGGCCACCTGAAAGGTTGTACGGTTTCCGATGGATCAACGAATGATTTAATCCACACTGGGCAAGGGTCTCTTTTGCTTTTTTTATCTTTTCTGCTTTGCCGAGATTGCCATGAATTTCCAAGGGTTCCATTACCTGGGAAATAATCGGCATTCTCGGATCAAGCGCCCCCAGCGGATCCTGAAAAACATATTGTACCTTAGCTGCATATGTTTTGAAATTCCATTCCTTTGAAAACAGGGGCTGATTATTAAAATGAATGGACCCTGAAAAGGGGGGGGATAATCCCATAACGGACTTGGCCAAAGTGGATTTTCCGGAACCGGATTCACCCACAATACCAAAAATCTCTCCTTTTTTAATGGAAAAGGAAACATTGTTCACAGCAGAGAAAAATTGTTTTTCTCCGGATTCATGGTCCAGCTTAAACCGACAG
Organism: uncultured Desulfobacteraceae bacterium; assembly: GCA_964021475.1. Classification (GTDB taxonomy): domain Bacteria; phylum Desulfobacterota; class Desulfobacteria; order Desulfobacterales; family Desulfobacteraceae; genus NBML01. Next base: position 3,286 of record CAXHYW010000287.1, read on the forward strand.
GTCAAGTTTTTTACGCAAAGAACCGCCGGAGTATTTTTCTCTCCTCCACCGATTGTTCTTTGCTTTGAAAGTTTTTTCATCTCCGGGAGGGGAAAAAGGCAGCGGGTAAAATGTGCCACCCCTTTTCTCAGCAAGGGGGTGGTGGACCGGCATTTCTCCCTGACATGGCAACATCTCGGGGCAAAAGCACACCCAGAAATCTCCATGTTTGCAGCCAGGCTTTCTCCCTGTATGGTTTTCAATGGAAATTTGGCTTGTCCGATTACCGGAATGGATGCCAGCAGTGCACGGGTATAGGGATGTTCCGGACAAGACAGGGTCTGCCCGGTTTCTCCCAGTTCAACAATCCTGCCGTGATACATGACTGCGATACGGTCACAGATTTCAGCAACCACCCCAAGATCATGGGTGACCAGGATGATCGCCATTTTATTTTTTTTGCTCAAGGTTTTCAGGTCATTTAAAATTTTGGCCTGTACGGTCACATCCAGAGCAGTTGTCGGTTCGTCTGCGATCAGAATATCGGGTTTCCCCCATATGGCCATGGCAATCTGCACCCTCTGTGCCATGCCCCCGGAAAATTGAAACGGATAATCCTTCAACCGTTTTTTCGGTGAATGGATCTGCATTGCGGCAAGCTGCTGTTCTGCATTTTGTTTTAAATTATGTTGATTGCCTCCTTTTCCAATCACTTCTTTCAGATGGCTGTAGATTGTTTTAATGGGGTTCAGGCAACTTTGAGGATCCTGAAAAATCATTGAAATCGCATCTCCCCGGAAGGGACGGATTTGCCTGGGGCTTAATTTGAGTAAGTCGACACCTTGGAAAAGGGCAGACCCTTTTATCCTTGAGCTTTTGGGCAATAATTGGGTGATGGCTTTACAGGAAACGCTTTTCCCAGATCCGGTTTCTCCCACGATTCCCAGGATTTCACCCGGATACAAGTCCAGACTGAGCCCCCTCACGGCACGGATAGGGCCGTCCATCGTTTCAAAACTGACCTCAAGATTTTTAATGGAAAGAAGCGGCGTCCTGCCGCCGGAGGACGGATCCTCCGGACGACAGGGCTTCATCGGGATCAGTGTCATTCTTTCAACCCATTGGTTGTGAAATCCATTCCTTCAATGGGCAGGGCCTTCCAATTAATGTCATCTCTTACCCCATAAATCATGGGTAAATTGTAAAGATACATCCCTTTGGGGTCCTGGGCAAAAATATATAGCATCTCTCTAAATGTATCTCGCCGGGTGTTTAAATCATGGCTGGTTGTCAATGTTTTACCCAGCTGATTAAAGGCCGGTGAATTTTTCCAAAATTTCCCCTGAGCCTTACCGCTGTTTGTTCCAAACCTTCTCGAAAACTGTCCGACAGGGTCCGGGTAGTAGGCCGTAAAAGAAGCGTTTATAATGTTACGTGTTTCATTGTCCTGGTTAATCTGACTCCAGTTTTCTTTTATGCTCAGGTCAACATTCAACCCAATTGCCTGCCACATCTGGGTAACGGCTTCGGCAACGGTTTGTTCTAGGGTATAATAGCCGGGCAGACTGCGGTATTCAATTCTTTCTCCCTTGTACCCGGCTTCTTTCAGCAGCGCTTTTGCCTTTTCGGGGTTGTATTCCACACCGGGATAATTTTCAAGGTACATTTCCCCGAATAATTTCATCTGCCAGTTGTTGGGAATGGATGTCAGATCTGAAAAAAGGGTTTTAACCAGCAGTTTCCGATCAATGGCAAGGGTTAAGGCCTCACGCACTTTGGGGTCCTTCATGGGCGTGTCATTGGTCTCATCAAAAAACATTCCGTAGATATTCCGGATGGCACCCCCAAGAATCTTTATACCTTCCATTTTATCAATGGACATGGCTTGATCCGGCGGTATTTCTGTAATGATGTCAAATTCACCCGTCCTTAGTCCCGCAATTCTGGTGGATAGTTCAGGAACATATTTGAATTCAACTTTTTTAGAACTTGCCTTGGCCTTTCCCCAATAGTCTTCGAAGCGCTCCAGAACCACCTTTTCAGAATCGACATATTCAACTATTTTATACGGCCCCGTGCCCACCGGCATTCGTCCGAAAGCTTCCCAGCTACCAGCTGCTTCATACCCCTTTTTACTGATAATCTGGGTGGGGAAATTGGCAAACCGGGTGATGAACAATGCATCTTTTTCATGGGCTCTAA
>CAXHYW010000288.1:0-5455 GCA_964021475.1 uncultured Desulfobacteraceae bacterium
CCGGCGGGTCAACCACTGATTCAATGGACCCTGGAACACTGACTTCCAACATGAATCAGAACCTCAACTGGCAGATAAGAAACAATCTTGTGGAAATCGATCACGATTTCAATGCCATCCCTGAACTTGCCGAGTCCTGGGGATCGACTCCCGACGCAAAAGTGTGGACGTTTAAGCTGCGTAAGGGCGTAGAATTTCACAATGGCAAAACTATGACATCAGAGGATGTGATTTATTCCATAAATCACCATTTGGGCGAAAAATCCAAATCTGCAGCTAAAGGGTATTTAAAAAGTATTGAAAATATTAAAGCGGACGGAAAACATGAAGTTGTTTTTGAGCTTTCCGGGGGCAGTGCTGATTTTCCATTTATCCTGGGCGACTATCACTTAACCATTTGTCCCGCCGGAACAAAAGGCCCGGAATGGGAAAAAGGCATCGGTACCGGGGGGTATATTCTTGAAGACTGGGAACCGGGTGTCAAGGCTTTTTCAAAACGCAATCCCAATTACTGGAAAGCGGAAAGGGCCCATTTTGATGAGATCGAAACCCTGTCTATAACGGATACCAATGCCAGGACCAATGCATTAAAGACCCGCCAGATAAACTACATGGATCGTGTTGATCTTAAAACCGTCCATCTCATGAAAAAGATGCCGGGTGTCAATATCTCGGCAATAACGGGGACGGCACACTACACCATCCCCATGATGGTAGACCGGAAACCGTATAATGACAATAATGTCCGCACGGCATTAAAGCTGGCTGTTAACCGTGAAGAATTAGTGAAACAAATATTGCGCGGTTATGGCGAACCCGGTAATGATCATCCAATAGCACCTGTAAATAAATATTATGCCAAAGATCTGGAGCAAAGAAAATATGATCCGGACCAGGCCAAATTTCATATGAAGAAAGCAGGCATGCTGGACCATGTCTTTAACCTGCATGCTTCCGATGCCGCATTTGCAGGAGCCGTGGATACTGCCGTCCTCATAAAGGAACAGGCCAAAAAAGCAGGTATCAACATCAATGTTGTCCGGGAGCCTGATGACGGGTACTGGAGCAATGTCTGGATGAAGAAAGATTGGTGCATGTGTTATTGGGGCGGACGCCCCATTGAAGATATGATGTTCTCAGTTGCATATTCAGATGGGGCCCCCTGGAATGATACCCACTGGAAAAATAAACAGTTTAACGAACTGCTGATAAGCGCAAGAGCAGAGCTGGATACAGATAAACGCAGAAAGCTGTATTATGATATGCAGGAAATATGCAGAAATGACAGCGGAACTGTTGTTCCCATGTTCAACCAGATGGTTGAAGCCAGCTCAGCTAAACTGGCCCATGGACCTGTCTCAGGTCACATGGCCCTGGATGGCATGAGAATTGGCGAACGATGGTGGTTCAAATAAAATCATTTTTTAAATCTTGAATAAACAGGCCGACACGTTTTGTGATCGGCCTGTTTACTTGAGTCGCAAGGTTACTTTTTTAGTGAACAATCATGGCAGCCACTGTCACATATCCCTTTCACTCACTTTGTGTTAACTCCTGCTTGAAAATTTTACGATGGGTTAGTGAACGCACTATCCAAGTTCAGGAATATCAAAATATTTTAAGTTTTCCCATGCATTTGAAACATTTAATTGCCCCTCTTCCAGTTTGGTGACAATGTCCACAACGGTTTGCATGAAAGGCGTTTCAAGGCCAACTTTTTTACCCAATTCTAGAAACTTACCATTGATATGGTTTATTTCAGTTTTTCGACCTTTTTCAATATCCTGAAGCATGCTGGCAACACCTGATCGATAAACTGAATAAATAGGACGCCAGTAGTTGTCGATCACGTCATCCATCTCCCTTTTTGTTGAAAATCCTACATTTTTCATGAGTGGTTGAAGTCCAAATATCTTTTCTGCGTTAATTCCCAGTTTTTCAATTATCAGACCTGCTTCACGTCCCAGGTGAGCAATACATGTCATGGCTTTATACGAATCTAATATTTTGCCATTATTACAGGCCAGGACGGCAGACATGCCACTAAATGTCGAATTGTCGGTAAGCTTTGAAAAGCGAACACCAAGAAGATTCGTGGATATTTCAGATGGACCGAAGTTTGAGAATACTTTTTGAATTTCTTTTGTTTTTTTATTAATTTGTCCATCCGGTCGACCAAAAGTGATCATCAGAGAGGATTCGCCCGATGTTAATTCAGAGATGCCCGGCTTAAGCCAGGTAGCACCAAATTCGACACCACCTCCCATCACATTGTCTGCTCTGAAAATTTTCTTTGAAATATCTTCAGGAATACCATTTTGAAGCGTCAGGACAACACTCTTGTCGTGTGTAAATTGTAACACATGGTTGAGTGATGCTTCCAGGGCATTTAGTTTGGTTGTCGAAATAATTAGATCATATTTTCCATCCATTTCATTTGGCGTGATGGCTTTGACCGGTATGGTACACTCCATGAGCCCCACAATTTTTGCACCATTTAGATTCAGTGCCTCCACGTTCTCTTTATAACTGTCAACAAGTACAATATTTTCTTCTGCCTTACTGAGCAGGGCACCTAATATGGTTCCTATGGATCCGGCACCGATTAAGGCGATTCTCATTTTTTCTCCTTTACGTAAGATTCAATTTTCTCCTGGCTTCTGAGGTAGTTACCAATCTTGACCCTAATCTTTCAATGATCTCTTTTGCTCTTAACACCAAGTCAGCGTTCGTAGCCAGTACTCCTTTTTCTAAAAATAAATTATCTTCCAATCCAACACGGGCATTCCCTCCCATGATAACAGATTGAGCGACCATTGGCATTTCCTGCTTTCCGATACCAAAAGCGCCCCAGGCAATACCCGATGGCAGAGCGTCGAACATGGTAACCACATTTCGGGTGGTACCTTCTGCCCCATATGGGATTCCCATACAGAGCTGAAAAAGTGAATTTTTATCCAGAAGGTTTTCTTTCATCAATTGTTTCGCCTGCCAGATATGCCCCAAATCAAAGGCTTCAACCTCAGGTCTTACGCCAGCTTGCTGAATTCTTCTTGCGCTTTCTCTCAACATATCCATCGTGGCAACATATGCAGTAGAGCTGTAATTAAAAGATCCACAATCCAAGGTACAGATCTCGGGTTTGATCGCTTCTATATGTTGGACTCGTTCGGCAGGTGAAATCATGTCGGAACCTGGTCCGGCCATTGTTGGGTTTTCTTCACTGGGAACCAGGTCCCCTCCCATCCCGGTGGTTATATTTAAGATAACATCGGTATCACTGGCCCTGATCAATTTTGCAGTTTCCTTATACAGCTCCAGGTCTCTGCATGGTAACCCTGTCTTTGGATCCCTGACATGGATGTGAGCGATTGCAGCACCGGCCTGAGCCGCCTCGACCACAGCCATTGCAATTTGTTCCGGTGTGACAGGTAACCCTGGATGTCTACCTATAACATCGCTTCCACCAGTAACCGCACAGGTTAAAATTACTTCGGTATTCATATGTTCTCCTATTGGTAAAAGGAATAGTTTGTGTAAATAGATAGTTGAAAGAGAAAAACATGTCAATAAAATTGAGCGTCCCAAATTCACGGAATTAAACTATTATCAAATCATCTCTTTTGTTTTGTTAACGCATTTTCAAGAGACTGTCTGATTGAGGTTGGCATTTCCGTTGACTTGCGTGTTTGCGGGTCAAAGAATACTTCTACAGTTTCGTATGTGGCATGCACTTCCTTAGTATCAACATGCAACATTCGCTCTGTAAAAGTGCAGCTTTTGCGACCAATGCGGGTCAGCAAACTATCTACTAAAATTAAATCTCCTGCTACCAGTTCCTGCTGAAACTGTAATGTCGCCGAAGCTGTTACCGTATGAACTCCAAACTCGTCCTGCATTTTTTTATGGCTCCCCCAGTAAAGTGACCATAGGTGAAATGCGGCATCATCGAAAAAATGGCTATACCAACGAACATTCATATGTCCGAAGGTATCGCAATACCAAGGGTGCACAACTCCACGCAGGATTTCTATCGATTCAGACATAATTCCTCTCCAATAATTCTAGATTTTTCAAAGCGACTACCTCCCGGCATAGCAATATGATGTGTGTTTCTGCATATCATTCAGTATTTGGATATCAAACTGGATAGCTTGTTAAATTAAGTATATTCAATCATAACAATTCCTTATCTTATAAATTTGAATGCTACCCGACAAGTTTTTTTAATCGGACAAAGATTCCGTAACAATATTTTAAAGAGCTGTAAAGATATTTCGGCAATTCAACTTTTCCGGAGATATAATGAAATCAGAAAGGGCATGTAAGAATATTCTTTGGTGGAGATAATCCTGATTAGACGGAACTCAAGAATAACTTGCATCACTGTGAATGCTCAAAGTGCTAATTTCTATAATTTACAGCCCACACTATATGGTATCCTCAAATCCTTTGACCCAACGGTAAAACATTCCACTTAAATTTGAAGATAACTTTCCCGCCTGAAAGCTGGCAATGATTTGTATGGGTTGCTTTAGGTTCGTATAGTCTTTTTTTTCTATATCAAAATAAAATTGATATTGACATAGACCGTACAAGACCAAACAGGTGGACATTGTCATGGTTCACGCCCCTGCTGCCGAGAAAAAAGCCATTGCAGACGGCTGGGCCATAAAACGCTCTTTGATCGGTTCAAATGAATTTTATATTGTGGGCCCTAAAAACGACCCTGCAAAAATCGCCACGGCAACATCTGCGGCCGATGCCTATGCATAGATTGCCGGTTTTTAAAGGGTTAAGATTTTCATACGGCAGTTATCACAATCAAAAACAAGTTTAAACCGACCCTTGGTATTTTCAAGATAAAGCGGTTCCCCCGGGGCATTTTTTGTTTCCCGGGGGCATTGCCCCAGGGCCTTACGAATACAATGGCGAAGGGTCATCACAACGGTAGCAGCTTTCGGTGAAGACAGCTCAAAGGCAGAATCCACCGAGGCGACCCCTCGCTTTGTATAAAATTCTTTTGCTTTCTCATTGGCAACATTGCCTGTAAAATCCACCCGGGTGTCCGGATATTGAACAGGTGCGGGCCTTGGGATTGCGCACACTTGCCTGTATCCTTCGGCCCGTTTAAGGGTCATCGACTCCAAAAGGGACCGTCGCATCTGATTTAATTCCCGGGTAGGAATAAAATAGGGGGGTGAACAGATTTCAAGTTCTTTAAGATAAAACAGGGTTCCCCCTAACTTGCCCAGCTGTTTGTTCAAGGCGGCAAGGGCAGCCGATTGATTTTGGGCAGGGATTTTTTCCATGGCAAGCTCTACTTCACAAAGAAAGTCATCTTCATCCCGCCCCTTGAGGACAAACCCTTCGTGACTTTCATGGAAGGACAGGGAAAGGCCGATTTTTCTTTCTGCCGAAGGAGAGGCCAGTTTCTTTAAAAATTTATGATCGT
>CAXHYW010000289.1:0-5451 GCA_964021475.1 uncultured Desulfobacteraceae bacterium
ACATGATGTTGCAATGGATATTACCGTCACCTGCATGGCCGAAGCTGACAACGGTTAAGCCGGATTCTTGTTGAATGTTTTGGATAATTTTCACCATTTCTGGAATTTTTGAGATGGGAACCACAATATCTTCATTGATTTTATTGGGGGCAATTTTATAGAGAACCGGAGACAATGCTTTTCTTGCCTCCCATAACTTTTGTGCCTCAACTTGATCTTTGGCAACAACCACCCCAATGGCACCCACACCCGTACAAAAGGCCTGAATTTGCAGGGCCTCTCGTTCAACCTGATCCTCATCCCCATCCAGTTCTAAAATCAACAATGCCCTAATTGTTTTGGGTAGTTCAAAGGAAAGAAATTTGCGAACAAGATTGATGGAGGCTTCATCCAGGTATTCCACACATCGGGGAATAATGGCCTGTTTCATTATGCCAGATACGGTTTTAGCCGCTTTATCCATGCTGTCATAAAAGACGGCCAATGTTTTTACAGCTTTTGGTTTCGGCAACAATTTCAAAACAATCTGGGTGACCACGGCCAGTGTCCCTTCCGACCCCACAATCAGCCGGGTAAGGTCATAGCCGGCAACCCCTTTGGCCGTAGACACTCCGGTTTTAATGATATCCCCCGAGGGCATGACAGCCGTAAGCCCCAAAACATAATCCCTTGTTACCCCGTATTTAACTGCCCGGGGTCCGCCAGCACATTCACCAACGTTCCCACCAATGGTGCAGACCGATGAGCTTGCCGGGTCCGGCGGATAAAAAAGGCCTTTATCTTCGCAAGACTTGTGAATTTTAGAAACCACCACCCCGGGTTCAACCCGGGCGATGAAATTGTCTTCATCGATTTCAAGAATCCGGTTCATGCGGCTGGTCACCAATACCACTCCTCCTTCAACCGGGATCGCCCCACCGGTCATTCCTGAGCCGCTGCCCCTTGGAATAATAGCAATTTTTTTTTGGGAGGCCAGTTTAAAAATTTGAGAAACTTCGCCTTCTGTCCCAGGAAAGATGACCGCATCGGGTAAAAAAGATTTCCCGGTGGCATCATAGGAATGACACAGAAGATCTTCTTTTTGGATGGTTAAATACTTTTTCCCGACAATTTTTTCAAACGCTTTATAAACGGAGGGAGATAGGCCCATTTAAAACTTACCGGCTTCAATCTTTTTGGAAATGTAATTAATCTGCTCAAACAAAACGCCTTTTCGTTTGATTTCCTTTTCAATGGCATTTACAGAATAAATTGCCGTGGCATGATATTTTTTAAAACTGGAACCAATCTTTTTAATGGGCTGATCGGTATATTTTTTTGCCAGGAACATGGCAACCTGTCTAGGTTTAACAATAATTTGTTTCCTGGATTTGGACATAATATCTGTTTCCGATATGGAGAACTCATTACAAACCAATTGTTTAATCACATCAATGCTTATGCGCTTGCGGTTTTTAGTGATGTTGTCCAGAACACTTTTGGCAAGTTCAATATCAATATTGCGGCCCATGATCTGCCCCTTTGCCACCACACCGAACAACCCGCTTTCCAATTGCCTTACATCGTCGCACAATTCCTGGGCGATGTATTCGTTCACCATCATGGGAACCTTACACCCAAGGGTATGGGATTTCTTTTTCAATATTCTCAACCGGGTCTTATAATCGGGTGCCTCAATCTCGGTCACCAATCCCATTGTCAATCGAGATTTCAACTGATCATTGAGCTTTGGGATTTCATCGGGCAGCTCACACCCGGAAAAAATGATTTTCTTATCCGCATCCAGCAGATAATCCAAAGTGATGGCAAGCTCTTTCTGGGTGGCCATTTTTCCGGACAAAAAATGAATGTCTTCCAAAATCAACACATCACATTTTCTTCGATATTTTTCCTTAAACCGCTCAATGGTATGGTTCCTCAGGGAAAATATCATTTCATTGGTAAAGTCTTCGGCCGTTACATAATAAACCCGGTTAGATCTTTTATTGGCCATCATATGATGCCCCACCGCCTGTGATAAATGACTTTTTCCCAACCCTGTTTTACCCAGCAGATACAGGATCGGAGCCCCGTTCATCTTTCCTTGTGCAAGAGATAGGGAGGCAGAATAGGCAAAATTTGAGTTATCCCCCACAACAAAATCATCAAATGTATACCCTTTTTTAAGCATCCTGCCGCCGTTAAAAGTGGCATCCAGGCCAGGTAATGTTGCCTGTTCCAATTTCTTCAACCGGGGCCTGACAGCCAGAGCTGGATAGGAACTGCCGAATTTATTTTCTATGGGTTTTTTTCCAGAATCATTTTTCTTGGCTTTTACCTTTTTGGGGTCATTGGTACCTTTTTCCCCATTTGCCTGGAGCGTAATATGAATGGGTTGTCCCATCTTTATAAATTCTTTGTTAAACAGATCCAGATAATTTTCTTTTATCCGCTTGATAAAAAATTGGTTTGGGGTGGACAATGTAATACCATTGGCATCATATTCAAGAAGTGCCAATGGGTCTATCCACATCCGATAGCTATGATCAGGTATTGATTTTTTAATTTGAAACTTAACTTTTTCCCAGGATAATTCCATTGGTTGACAAAAATACCTTTTCTTCCAAAATCAAATTTGGATCTTAGTAGGTTAAGCGGAAATACACAATTAACGTGAATCTAACGGACAATATAAAAAGTATAGGTTTTTCTATGCGATTATGAATTTTGGGTCAACTCGAATAAACAAGGTTAGCAATCGATTAGATTTTCATCTGGCATAATTTTTCAACCATCTTAATTTATTAGATAATTATTGTGGAACAAAAATTTTTCTTTAGATTCCAACCACTTCGACAACTATCTCTTTTTCAAAGGTTTTTTTACAATCCATCCTTTTTCTTTCGCAAGAGAAATTTTTTTTTCCTGCTATTTACTGCCTTTTACTCTATTTTATTCGGAATTTAATAAAAACTTACCTTATTTCTCAAACCTGAATTTTACAATGGTTTCACAATTTTTACATTCAATTTTATTTACACTTTCCCTTTCAAAGGGTATATTTAAATTTTTTGACAATAACCTTATTTCAAATTTAGTGACAATACTATGAAACCAATCTTGAATCGACCTGTTATCGGTATTTCCATGGGCGACCCCGCTGGTATCGGACCGGAAATTATTGTGAAGGCCCTGAACAATAAGAGAATCCATGCCCAATGCCAACCCATTGTCATTGGGGATATAACTATTCTTAAAAAAGCCATGAAATTTTTAGAGGTACCCCTTGATATTGTTACTGTGGATCACCCATCAAAGGCCATTAATGATTCTAAATCGATCTCAATTATAAACGCGTCTGATCTTAAAGAAGATGTAACCTGCCTTGCCGCCCCGACCTATGAGAGCGGAAAAGCCATGGAAAATTATATCATCACAGGTGTAAGGCTTACCCAAAACAAGGGGATAGACGCCCTGGTCACCTGTCCCATCACCAAAACAGGGTTGAAGATTGCCGGATCAAAATTTCATGGACACACGGAATTGATTGCAGACCAGACAGGCAGTCCAGACTTTGCCATGATGCTTGCGGGAAATCGGTTGAAAGTTGCCCTTGTGAACATACACATCCCCCTTTGTCAGGTAGCTGAAAGTCTGACCATTCAAAACATTACTCAGACCATTGCGCTGACCCAGGACTCGCTTATCCATAGGTTTGGTATACCTTTCCCGAAACTTGCCGTGGCTGGCTTAAATCCCCATGCCGGGGAAGAATCCATGTTCGGCAATGAAGAAACAACCATCATAGGTCCTGCTGTTGAGTTGGCCAAAAAACGGGGGCTTAACATTGAGGGTCCCCTGCCACCGGATACGGTATTTTACCATGCAATGAACGGGAAATATGATGCGGTTATCTGCATGTACCATGACCAGGGACTGATCCCCTTTAAAATGATTCATTTTAAGGACGGGGTGAACACCACCCTGGGACTGCCCATCATCCGGACTTCCGTTGACCATGGAACGGCCTATGATATTGCCTGGAAAGGTATTGCAGATCCGACAAGTCTTATGGAAGCTATTTTTATGGCCACGTTCCAGGCAAAAAACCTGGCGACCAGCCCCCAAAAAAATCAAACAAAAACCCAGGCGGATAAATCATATGGATAATGACAAGATTGTCATTCTAGGAGCAAGGGAACACAACCTTAAAAACATCGATGTCGAAATCCCCCGGAACAGCCTGACTGTTGTCACAGGGCTTTCCGGCTCCGGTAAATCCACCCTTGCCTTTGACACACTTTATGCAGAAGGCCAGCGAAGATATGTGGAATCCCTTTCCACCTATGCCAGACAGTTTTTAGGCCAGATGGACAAACCCGATGTGGATGCCATTATCGGCCTGTCACCGGCAATTTCAATCGAACAGAAAACAGCCAGTCACAATCCCAGATCCACCGTTGGTACTGTAACGGAAATCTATGATTATCTTCGCCTCCTTTTTGCAAGAGTAGGTCGCCCCCATTGTTATAAATGTCAAAAACCTATTTCATCCATGTCCATTGACCAAATTGTTGACAAGATTTTGGGACCCGTTGCAGATGAAAACCCTGGAGGAAATGCCAAAATCATGATCCTGGCCCCCCTGATAAGCGGCCAAAAAGGCAGCCATGAAAATCTGCTGGCCAGGATGAAACAAGAGGGGTTTGCCAGGGTTCGGGTTGATAAAGAGATCTTGTTAATCGAAGAGGTGCCCGGACTTAATAAAAACCAAAAACACAATATTGATGTGGTGGTGGACCGGTTGGTCATTAAAGAGGGAATAGAAAAACGGCTCACCGATTCCCTTGAGATGGCAATTTCTTTGTCCGAGGGTTTGGTAACCCTTATCAACCTCACCGACGACACCGAAACCCTGTTCAGTGAACATGCCTCCTGTGTTCCCTGTGGCATAAGTTATCCCGAATTCACACCGGCAAGTTTTTCATTTAACTCCCCCCAGGGAGCCTGTTCCCGTTGCGACGGTTTGGGAACGGTCACGGAATTTGATCCAGATCTGATTGTACCGGATCAAAACATTTCCCTGCGTCAGGGGGCTGTTCTCCCCTGGGAAAATAAAGATTCGGTTCAATTTATGGAATTTTTAGATGCCCTTGTCATCCATTATAAGGAAGACATTTACAAACCCTTTAAGGCCTTGTCATCCCAATTTCAACAATCCATTCTATACGGAAGCAAAAAAGAAGAGATTTCCTTTTATATGGAGAGGGCTGGCAAAAAAATCACTTACAAAAAAGTGTTTGAAGGGGTGATTCCCAATTTAAAACGCAGGTTTAATGAAACAACTTCCGTCTCGGTCCGGGAAGATATCAAACGATTTATGAGTTTTAAACCCTGTTCCAAGTGCCGGGGGACTCGACTCAATGAGGCCGGAAGAGCGGTGACGGTGGGAGGGAAAGCAATTTGGGAAAT
>CAXHYW010000290.1:0-5443 GCA_964021475.1 uncultured Desulfobacteraceae bacterium
ACGTAACCGGGAACTCAACCAGCAGCTCAAACAAGAAAAACTAATACGTGAAAATTTGTTACAGGCAAAGCAGCTCATCAAAACCAACCGGTTAAAATTGGAAGATTATTACGATGAGTCCTATCACTTTGTCGAGGGTAAAAAAATTAAAAAGTTGTATGTTTCCGAAGAAATTGCGAACAAATTAAGTATCGGACAATTGGCTATTGTCAAACTGGATGACCATTTTGCGGTGATACCCGCCAAGGTGGCCAGGCAGATTGTCCAACGGGATCCAAAGGCTTTTATGGTGTTGCATGAACCGGAATCATCATAACAGCTAGGGATTATTTTTTATTTTTTCCAAAATTCGGGAACAAAGAGAATAATCACGGTATAAATTTCAAGTTTTTTCATCCCACCCCGGTGGAACCGGCAGAGGCACCAATGAACATGCAGACAAATAGGATTACCTGACTAAGTCCTGGAAGCCGTTCATAATCCGTCGTGGCAAATCCAGTGGTGGTAATAATGGAAGATACCTGGAAAAGTGAATATCTGAAGGCGTCTTGAATGGATGTATACAGATCCGTAAATATCCCAGGCGATCACCAGGGTACAAACCAAGACCAACCCGATGAAAAACCGACATTCAGCTGTGTCTTGTGTGGTTAATATTTCACTATAGTGAAATAAAATTCTTAAGGGAGATTGTCAAGCTGTTTAATTTTTTTTAACTCCCTTTTCTTGACCACCTGGTTGTGTTGATTCTAATATGAAAAATTATTACTTTTAATGATAGGAAAAATCAAATCCATGGTGATCAAATCCATAATTTTTTAAAACAACTTGGCCTCTATTATATTTCCCGGTGTCAGGCCAGGCCTTATTTTATCTTGATATCCTGTTTAAATTTAGTGTAAAAGAGTGGATCCTTAGGATTCATCTGAATCCTTGGATCAGCTTTAGAAAAATTAAAATAGAGGTGAGATATGCCCCATGTGAGTATCAAGTTGTATCCAGGAAAAGACGAGGGAGCCAAGCTTAGGCTTACTGAGAAAATTACCCAGGCAGTTGTTGAAGAAACCGGGTGCAGGGATGCAGTGGTTTCCATTGCCATCCAGGAGGTTGAACCAAAGGATTGGGCTCAAACCGTTTATCAGCCGGATATACTTGACTGCAAAGGTATTTTGTACAAAAAACCCGGCTACAACCCCTTTGACTCATCTTCCCAGGATGAACAAGAGGCTGAAAAAAAGGATAAAAAAGGCTTGATGGATTATGTGCGGGGGGCTGCCCCAACTTCGGATACAGAAGATACCACGGGAAATTTCAATTCCATGTCCTGGCTGGACATGGAGCTGGAAGACAACCCCCATGGCTTTGATCCATATTTTAACAGACCCTGGGATACCCTGTCCGATGAAGAAAAGGGAAAACGGGCCGCTGTGATCCGGCAGGTCCTTTAATTGTAAAAAACTGGATTTTATCTGACAACATTTGCCAGGAATTCATTTTGGCGGGAGGGATTTGACGGTGGGGATAGTTCAGGTAAATGACCGCTAATCGACAAACAGGCTTATCTGCTAAAACAAGCAAGCTCTACGACTGGAGCGCTGCGCTGCTGGCGTTCGTCTGTTGGGGCGGGTGGGCTTTTTTTATAAATTATTCGGCCGGGGTGGCCACGGGATTGATTTCAGGTCTGACCCAGGGAACCGTCAGCATGATAATGACCTTGGTAATGATCAAAATCGTCACCGGTATTTTCCATCTACTCGCCAACCACATTATGCAGTTGATCATGCCGACTCTGGTTACCGTGGTCGGTGCAGCCGGTTTCCTGGTGCTGATACACTCCCTGGTGGGCACACCCAATATCTTCTGGACGATTCTTCCGGGGCTCAGCGGTGCAGTGCCGTTCTGTTTTTATACCTCATACAAACTGCAACTTGCGGGGAAATAAAGAATGGAAACTACGATGGGCGCTTACTGTAAATCCAGACTGGACAATTGCCATTAGCGTTTTGCGGCAAATACCGGAAGCCATCATATCAAAGATCACAGGACTATACGGAGTTTGTATTCTTTGGAAACAGGCAGTTTTGTTGGACCAAAACTGGATGGTTTGTTTTTGATACCCAGCCTTATTTCAATTGACTGTCTTTGCTTCCCCGACGATTGTAGGCGGAAGATGCTGCCTGGTTATTTTCATACTCTGACTGGCATTGGATGCAGAGACAAACCCCTGGCACTGCTTTTTGGCGAGCAACAGGAATGGGGTCTCCACAGTCCTTGCAATGGGTTGAACTTTTTCCAGAGGGCAGACGACCCCTGGCCTGGGTTACGGCATCGTTTACACTGGCATCAATCTGTTCCTGCACTGCCCCGTCCCGGGCCCATCCCACAGCCATGGTCTGCTCCTGTTAAATTGTATTTATACAGGGTTTATACCATTCCAAAGCAAGAGTACACAAGTGTAATCCGATTCAGAGTCGGGGTAATAATATTCTGAGCAATCCTTTGGCTCCTAGGGCGGATAATCCTTGAGTTCTTTCTATGACTGCACAGCCACCGGGAACCGTCGAGTTTGTCAGACTGGGCGCCTGAGCGAAGAGCTGCAAAAGCTGATCTGACACCCTTTTTAGATCTAAGTTAATAGTGTTCCGCCAACAAATTTGGCGGCAACGTATTCTTAGCAGTAAAAATTTGGCTCAGTGTTATTCGGCTTTAGTGTGTTTTGTGATGAAAATCAAATGGTTGGCGCAATTGCTTTCGATGTGGCATAACAAGTGCATTCAATATGGATGGTACACTGAGTGATATATATGCCCAATTATATTCTGAGTTTTTTAGTAAGAGTTCTATTCAACAACCCTGTATGTAAGGAGAAGAGGATGGCACATTTTATTAAAGTTATAAGTCTGTCCCCGGAACAAACCTACCGCTTTGGAACTATTAACAGAGTACACTCTCCTCCCTTTATTACCTTTACAGTATACGATAAAAATAATGAAAAATTGTGCGAGACAAAACTTCAAGGCTTTATACGATACTTCTATTTACTGGAAAGCAATGGCAATTTTTGTTTATATGCTAAATAAATGTTACATATATGATAACTGCACGCTATCCGTAACGATTTTAGTCTGCAAATTATTTCATATCAAATCTACAGAATTCAAAAAAAGGGAGGAAAAAATGAAACAATCACAAACACTACTTATTGTTATGTTGGTCATGGGCTTATTCTTATCACCTGCTGTGGAAGTTTTCGCAGGAACAGAAGGAAATGCAGGACGCATATACACGCATGTTTGGGAATACACCAACATTGCTCCTGCATCACCATCATATGATACTCGCTCTGAGGGTATTAAAACTGAAAGGTTAGGGTGTAATAATCTGCATATTATCGTTTCAAATGTAAACCATGCTTCGGTGGAAATAATCGTGTCGGAACCCGGTGAAACTGCGGTTTTTTATAGAAAAATCCAAAAAAATGCCAGTTTTGAACTTCCGTTAGTATGTACCGCAAATCCAAAGGGTGGAAGAATTGATGGTGTCATTGTTGGTCCTCTTTTTCAGATCGCGACAGCTATACGGAAGTTAGATTCTGCAAAATTGTTTAGCAAAGTAAGCGCCAGCATTAGCGTTGATACGAATTAACGGTTAGAAATACTATTCATCCGCTAATTGTCGGCAAAAGAAACTGGCTGTTCTCGGGAAGCGTTAATTTAAATACCAATCATTTCACTCAGACTGGTGTTCCGCTACCGCTAACACCTTCCGATGAATTCTGCGTTGACTTGATAACACTCAAGACTAATTATCCTTTGAACCTGGCGCTGATCCCAATATGAGAGGCGGTCCTAATTGGAAAGCATTGCTGCTCGTCCTATTTTTTTAACACGATTAAGGATGGAGTTTTATTTTTGAGTACTTAATTAATACCCATGTTAGGTTGAAAATCTTACATGAGATTTGACATTCACTGTCTAAAGGAGGCACTGTGATTCAAAAGCAATTTCTAATTTTTATCGTGATTTTTGGATCTATAGTTTCGAGTATTTCCATTCAGGCTAATGAAACTTTTGTTCTTGATGCCAACGTCAATTATATTATTTGTGACCTTGGCGGACCAGTGGTTAAAGAGAGCAATTGGATTGATGACGTCGATTCTGCAACCATATATAATGCCATTCCCCCTTGTGGGACTGTCTCTCTTACATTAAAGGATAAACAAGGGATGTGGACACAGTTATTAGTGGGACCCCAGGTCAGAGGTCAAAAAATCTATCTGGGAAAATGCAACCAAAGAAGTAAGAGCGTGGATTGCAGGCATGTGACTCCCCCTGTTAAGCTCATTGCCAAATTGCATTGCAAATCTGGATTTCCTGTTTGGTATAAAATGGGATGTGATATGACCATGTCATCAACAATGGTAAAATTTGAATAATTACCTTGAAGATAAAACTATATTCCGAAAATCAAGTTTATTACGTAGCTTGGGTTAATACCCCGCCCCGGGAAATTCCCGGAGTGGTTTTTAAAATCTATTCTATTGCCGTTTTGTTATGGATAACCTATGGATTGGCCTGGATATCCGTTTTTAGGGTCAGGTTACCAGAAAAATAATGAGTATGAATGAGATGGCAACTGCCGCCCCGATACCAATGGGAAGGGTCCCATGGGTCACATCATTATACAGCTGCTCTTTTTTATAGGTCAGGCGCTTGCCCCGATAGCCCTGGACAAGCCAGAGATTGACGGCACAAAACAGGGTGATATTGATATTTGCCTGTTGGACAAAGGCGGAAACCCTGCGGACAGTCCCCATGAGAAATGCTTCGCAGATCCGGTTCAGGGAATTTAACCCCCTGTCCAGTGATCTGTAGAGAAGTTTGGAGCCTTTGCGGTAAAACCAGTCTGCATCCAGATTCCGGCTTTTTATCTCAGGTATGTAATAACCGGACAGGATGAGCAGCGTAAAGGCAAAAGCCCCGTACATGAGCAGCTGAAGTTGTCCTACTACATGGGCACCGGTATATGGCTGGTAGTCCACGGGAAAGGGCAGAAGATCGTAAAGAGGCTGATACCAGACCCCAAGGCCCACACATAAGAAAGCCGCAAATCCCATGGCCAGGAGCATGTTCAATGGTGGCTCCTTGGCACGGATGCCCGAGTCATGGCCGAAAAAGGTGAAAAAGGGCACCTTTATGCCGGCATGGTCCACAACCCCTGTGGAGGCAAACTGAAGAACCAGCCAGATGAGAAATATCTGTTCCTTGGCCGAGGCGGACACAATCATGGATTTGGACACAAAGCCGGAAAAGAGCGGGAACGCAGATATGGACGCTGCCCCCACCAGACAGAACAGGCAGGTAAGCGGCATGGTCTTGTATAGACCTCCGATTTCAGTACATTTGATTTTACCTGTCATCTGCAGTACGGATCCTGCTGCCAT
>CAXHYW010000291.1:0-5432 GCA_964021475.1 uncultured Desulfobacteraceae bacterium
GCTTTGTGTGCCTGTTGAACCAACTCGTTTATTTTTTCTTTTTTATTCATTTTTTTGTCCTCTATTTTTCTCCATCCTACCTTATAAATTATCAATAAGATCTTTTTCATTATTTGTTTTTATCAGACGGCTGATCAGATAAGGGGTCATTGCCAGGGACTCTGCTCAAAAACCATACATTCCCTTAGGAAAAATAACGGATCTTGCCCCCGTTGCCAAAAAGCCACGCATGGTTATATGATCACCCAAATAAGGGATGATCGGGAGTGTCCAATTTTTGGAACCGATTGGTGTCCAGACCATAAACCATGCGCATCACATGCTCAAACAAAGGGACATTCAACTCCCTGTTTATTGACGGGGAATGCACAAAATTGGGGATGGCGTTTATTTCAATAAATTTTAAATTTCCGTCATCCAACACCAGCACATCGATTCCCAGGATCAGATACTGCCTTTGCGATGTGGCGGAAAGGGTCTCCTCCAGGATCGGCGCTATTTTTTCCATGGCCGCACTGGCTTTTTCCATAATCCTATTGCCGGGATCAAAACTTGATAACAACCGCATTTCAACCAGGTTTTCGGCATCCTGATACCCCTGGTGATCCACCTGGATACCATAGTCCGTGCTCTTGTATACATATTGCGGCCCGTGGACCAGAACAAAACCGTCATCAAAGATATAGAGATTTTTATTCCATAAAAACCCATAGACACGAACGACAAACTTCCGGCCCCCGATCAATGCGATGTTTTCGATTCCTTCCTGGACAATATGATAGGGGGGGAGATCAAAGGTTGAAAGTTTTTCATGGGACATAACTTCAATCCCTCTGCCCCCGGACAAATGGCTAGGCTTGATAAACCAGATATCCACTCGTCCCTTGTGGTTTAAAGCATCTTCTATGCAATGGTAGGTGGCCGGAAAAACATTGGGTATATTTTTTTCCTGGAGCAATTGATTAACCCGGGACTTGCTTTCCAAATGATTGTAAATTTTTGCATCCACCAGCCGGATGCTTTCTTCCTGCTCATCTGGATTCTCACCGAAAAATTTGCACCAATAACTGAACACGGGCAGTTGTTGGTTCCCGTCAAGGACCAGGGACAAATTTTTGGCTGCGATTTCAAAGAGTTGACTGGCCCTGTTTGTCTGAATCCGTATCATTGGACGTACTCCTTTATGCACCCCTCGATTTTTTGTTATCCACTCTTTTTTACCATCCGACCTCATAAATCATCCTATATCAGATTTTTATAGGTGGCCAGTTCCTCGTTTGAATAATGAAAATAATGGTCATGGACGTTGTCGGCAAACGCCTCAAACTTTTTATAGGTATCGGGATCCAGGGAGGCCGAATAAAGGTTGACCACCAGGTCATGGGCGATATAATCCTCGCTCACCTCAATAAATCCCTCGTCCCGGGTCCAGGTCACCTTAGCATTGGAATCCCTTGACATAATACCGGAAATGGCATGGGTATGATCAATGATGATGGACAGGTATCGCTCTTTTTTTTCAGCCATATACCGGTCAATCCGCCGATGGGGCGTAAGACAGGTGTAAGCCGTTTTTTTCCCGAAATAGATTCCCCTAAGCATGACCCCCCGATCCAGGGCAGCATCCAGTTCCTCGGTTAGTTCTTTTATCTCTTCTTCCCAAATGGAAACAGCCACCCGTTCCCGGGCACCGTTGATTAGCAGCTTTAAAAAGCTCATAATATTTTCCCGGCCCGATATGACCACCAGCTTGTCATCCTGCTTGGGTTCCCGGTAGAGCTTGCCCGTATATTCAGACAGATCCCCAAACAATTTCTCATAATGAGCCTTGAGTTTTTGAATGAAAATTTTAGGTTCCATGGGGTAATAAACCCTATTTTTTTCGTCAGCCTGCTCAAAGACCATCTGCTTGTCAATGAGGTTTTTCAGCACTTCATAAATTCTGGACCGGGGGATTCCCGAGGCTTTGCTCAAGGCGTATCCGTTCAAGGGAAACTCTTCGAGCAGTTTTAGATAGGCTTTGCACTCATATTCAGAAAACCCCAGGGTTTTCATATCCATCATCATGCGCATTGGTTTTTCCATCTGCCCTCTTCTTCCTTTAAGTTTGCCTTGTTTTCATTTCATATTATCCAAGCCTTACCTATCCGAGCCGTACCTATCCGAGCCAGGTCAGGGCCAGATAGGTAACCCCCACCGATCCAAGCACTGGCACAATGATGCCCCCCTTGAAAAGACCAAAAATTGCTGTAAATCCGATCCCTAGCAAGGCTGCCCCCGGCAATTCCGGGGTGGCCGTCATGACGCCGGGGATGATCAGGGCACCAATCGCTGCCACGGGAATACATTTCAAAAAAGCATCCACCCTTCTGGAAATTTTGATCTTGCTGAAAAGCAAGAAAGGCAACAGCCTGGGTCCATAGGTTACGGCGGCCATACCCAGAATCAAAGGGATCAAATTTTCATCCACGGATTTCCTCCTTTGGGGACCCGTTCAAGGTTAAAAAAGCGCCGGCCGTCGCAATGACAAGGATGCAGACAATGATGCTCCAGCCCCTGGGCAGGATATCCAGGTAGACCAACAGCCAATTTAAAAGGCCCGAAGACAGGGCCAGAAACAAGGAGAGCAAAGAGACCTTTATCTCGGGCATCAGGATGGCAAGCAGCAGGGCATAAAGGGCGACTCCCATGCTCTGGCTTAAAATCGGGGGTAAAAATCCCCCCAGAAGATAGCCGCACAGGGTTCCCAGGACCCAGCCGGAATAGGCCGACATTTGAACTGCAAACACAAACCCCTTGGACAGGGGGCCTGACTTAAAGGAGAGCACGGAAAAGACCTCATCGGTGACGCCGAATGCCAGAAAAATATAATATTTTTTAAGGGTTTCCTTGATCCGGGTGGACAGGTAGGCACTCATCAGAAAATGCCGGAAATTCACCAGCAGGGTTGTCAGAATGATTCCGGTGAACCCCATGCCCGTTGCCAGAAGATTCAGTGCAATGAACTGGCTGGCCCCGGCAAATACCACGGCGGAAAATAAAAAAGATTCCAACAGGGTGACTCCGGTGGTTTTGGACAGGATTCCAAATGCCACGGCAGCGGGAAAATAACCGATGAAGATGGGAATACCGGCTTTTATGGCATCCTGTATCTCTTGTTTTACCATTTATTTGCTCCATAATGAGGGTGACTTAAGTAGTGACTATTGTAGTAACTACTAAAAAATTGTCAAGAGAAAAACTTAATGGACCAGCCAGAGGCCTTGATGTCTGCTTTTAAAAACCGGAGAAATGTTTTTTCAGTGAGGCTTGGCACCTTGTCCTGGAGCTGGACAAGGGAAATCTTGTTGATGACATCCTTTTGCCCCGTGGGCACAGGTATGATCTCTTTTCGGTCAATGGAATCGCTCACAATATGGGCGGCAACCACCCCCATACCCAAATGGTTGAGAATCCCGTTGATAACTGCCTGGTGACTGTCCACGGTCATCACCCGGTTCAAGTCGAGGGAAAACCGGTTAAAGTGATACTTAAACCAGTTCCGAAGGGTGAGGGATGTTTTCTGGTAAGAAATATACTCTTTGGCAACCAGGTTTTCAAAGGAATGGTCTCCTTTTATTTCCCGGTCATAATATTTTTTGGAACAGGCAAGGATCACCTCTTCCTCAATCAGGGGTTCGCTACTGAAAACCCCGAAATCACCAGGAATCTGGCCCGGGGTCAAAAAAACATCCACCAGACCAAAATCAAGCTCTCCGCTGGTGATCATGGAAAAAATCTCGGAAGGATCGCCAAGTTTTAAAGTAAAGACCACTTCCGGATAGGTTTCCCTGAAGGCGGCAAAGATGGCGGGAAAATAGGATTTCCCGAACTCGATGGGAGATCCTATGCGCAGCATGCCCGAGGGCACTTGTTTTGCTTGGATAATTTTATCAATGCCAGCTTCAAGATCCCGAATAAAAGGGGAAACAATGCGAAACAAGGTCTCCCCAGCCATTGTGGGCACCAGTTTTTTGTGCAGGCGGGTAAACAGCAGCACCGAGAGCTCTGCCTCCAGTTTTGTCAGGGCCTGGCTCACGGCAGAAGGCGTGATGTTTAACTCCCGGGCTGCCAGGGCAACACTTTTGAAAACAAATATAAAATAAAAAACCTTGATGCGGTTGAGATCGGGAAGCATTAATAATTCTTAATCAAAGGGTTAATTGTTATAATTTTACTTAATACCAAGCCTGGTATATATTTTCAACATAAAAGAAATTCACCCGGGAACCAGCACCCAATATTTTTAAACTATCACAATAAAAGACGCAATACGATTGACGCAATACGACTGGTGCAATACGCCTGATGCAATACAACTGGTGCAATTTAAATGGTGTCCATATAAAAAATATAGAGGTAACAAAATGAAAGAGATACTAAACAAAATAATTCATATAATGATTTACTTTTTTACCCCGGAAGATTCCCAAGATCAAATCCGTCACGGGTTCATAGCCTTCCATGTTGATGGCAACAGTTTGAACCTGGGGGCGGCCAAAGCCATTTTCTGGCTGGTAAATGCCATTGTTTTCTTTTATCTTTTAACCCTGCTCTAAACTTAAAATCCGGCCGATGTTTTTTGTCGGATTGAACCGATTAAAAGAGCTGTTTATCAACCCTTTGGTGTGACGCCTAAATTTTAAAAGTACAGCATACTTAAACAATTTTTGTCCCCCATCCCCTTTTGATAAACAGCTCTTTTTTTAATTTTCCCCTTCAATTTCTCCTGTTTGAATTTCTCCTGCTTGATCCGCCTTGCCCAAAAACAGATTCACCGCCCCATAATAGGCATCAAACTGAGAAATGGTATTGTGCCCGGCCCCGTCAATATACAACAACTCTTTGGGACAGGTCAGACTCCCATACAGTTCCAGGGTGTTTTTTTGCGGGATCACTTCATCGGGACTGGCCGCCAGAATCAGGGTGGAGGCTTTGATGCGGGATGAAAAATCAATGGTTCGGTGTTTATCTTCCAAAATCATCCCCACCAGCCATCCGGGATAATAAGTGGCCGCCACAGATTCAATGCTGTCAAAGGGACAGGTGAGCACAAGAGAGGAAAACCCCCGCTCCAGGGCCAAAAAACAGGCCATGGAGGAACCGATGCTTCTGCCCCAGGCAACGGCACGACCCGGGGGAATATTATATTGTTCCGCCATAAGGTCATAAATGGCCAAGGCATCTGATTTCATGGTAGTTTCCGATGGAGATCCCTGGCTTTGCCCAAACCCCCGATAATTTACCATCACCACATTGGCGTCTATTTTTTGGACAAACTCCTCTATATTCAAGGATACCTCTTCGGCATTGCCCCCAAAATAAAAGATCACGGGCAGGTTTTCCATATCCTTTTCAATCAGCCAGCCATGCAGGGATCGGTTTTTTTCAAT
>CAXHYW010000292.1:0-5429 GCA_964021475.1 uncultured Desulfobacteraceae bacterium
AAAAGAATCAAGGCCCACCCCAGGGCAGCCACCATACTTCCGACAATATACAAAGGCTTTCGTTTCCCCAGACGATCGGACAACCATCCGAAAAAAGGAGACCCAAGGGCCCAGGCCACCAGCAATAAAGAGGAAAGGGCAGCGGCCCTGGAAGGGCTTAGCTGGTGATGGGAAATTAAATAAGGCACGCCCCAAAGTCCTGAAAAGGTAAGGATACACCCCACGATTCCGCCGGGAATAATAAACAGTAACCAGGTATTCCGGTATTCAAAAACCTTCAAGAGGCCCTGGCAAATACTGCGCCAGGATAAGGGAACCTGCTTGGGTATCGTTTGGGTGAAGCCCGGATACCCCTTTTCCTGTGGCCAATCCCTAACCACAAACCAAATCACCGCCCCCAGGCCAAGGGTCATCACACCGGTGATGCCGATGACCTTGCGCCACTGGAAAGTATCCATGAGAAATCTTAAGGGAGGACCCGCGGTCACCGCACCAATGAGGCCTATAGACAGGGCATTGCCCGCAACAAAGGCATAAAAGCGTTTAGGAAACCAAGAAGAAGAAAGCTTGAGGACCCCCACAAAGGCCACGGCTACAGACCCGCCAATGAGTAACCGACCCAACCCAGCCCAGAAGAATCCCGGGGACAGGGCAAACAAAAGGGTTCCAAAGCCTGCCACAAGACATCCGGCGGTGAGCAGTTTTCTGGGTCCCAGGGTATCTGCCAGAACCCCAGTGGGAATCTGCATGGCCACATAGGCATAAAAGTAAAGGCCGGACAGATGTCCCAAACCAGAAGCCGAGATATGAAAATCCTGCATCAGCTCCCGGGTCATGACCCCCGGCGCCACCCGCTGGAAAAAACCGACCAGATAAAAAAGGGCCCCCAGGCCCCAGATAAACCAGGCCACTCCCATGGGGGGGCCGGTCAATTGATTTTTTTTCATTATATGCATCCTTTAATGGAGAATCTCTTTCCAGGCTTCTAACTCTAAAGGCATCTATCGCACATGGTCGGCATTGAATCAAGCCATAATACCCAAGAAACATCAATGACCAACCGCAAAGAACATGGACCCCAACACCTCCCAGATTTTCCTTGACACACCCAGGCGAAAACGTGTATTTTTTAGGAAAGCTTCCGAGGTGCTATCAGCAAGATGCCTCAATAATTTCTTAAATCATATGCTTAAAAAAAACACAGGGGATCCCATGTGGAAAAACTCTGGAGACCACTCGCCCGATAAGGCAAATATTCTTATTGTTGATGATGATTCTGCCATATTAAACCTGTTTGAAAGGGCGATGAAGGTTGCCGGTCACAATTGTTCCGTGGCCCATAACGGAAAATCGGCCCTTGCCATACTCGCCCATACACCCTTTGATGTTGTCATTACCGATATCAATATGCCGGAAATGAATGGGATTGAACTTGCCACACAGATCTTAACCCATTTTTCCGCAGATATCATTGTGATGACGGGCCAGGCCAAGGGCTACCAATACGATGAAATCATCAATATCGGGGCCAGCGATTTTGTTGAAAAACCCTTTTCAATCCAGGAAATCATATTGAGAATCCGACGGGTCTTAAGGGAACGCCATCTTAAGGAAGAAGCCAGAAACTCCCACGAAGAACTCAAACAGGCCTATCTGGATTCCATACACCGCCTGGTCATGGCCTCGGAATTCAAAGACGAAGAAACAGGGGATCATATCATCCGCATCGGGGACTATTCATCCCTGATCAGCCAAAAGCTCGACCAATCCGATCAATTCATTGAAACCATCGGGTATGCGGCTCCCATGCACGATGTGGGGAAAATTGGAATTCCGGACATTATTCTGTTGAAACCGGGAAAACTCACGAAAAAAGAGTTTAACATCATAAAAGGTCACACCCTCATCGGCGCCAAACTTTTGTCCGAATCAAAATCCAGAATACTCCAAATGGCCAGGCAGATCGCCCTGACCCACCACGAAAGATTTAATGGAAAAGGATATCCCAATGGACTCTCGGGGGAGAAAATCCCCCTTTCCGGAAGAATTGTGGCAATCGCTGATACCTTTGACGCATTGACATCCTCCCGACCCTATAAGGACCCCTATCCCCCTGAAATGGTGTATGATATTCTCAGGAGAGAACGGGAGGAACACTTTGACCCGGATATCACCGATATTTTTCTAAAAAGCTTTGATACCTTTGTAGAGATCAGAAAAGAATCAGGAATTCTAACCCAGGTAGATCTTGAAAATTTCAAACTCAGCGAAAGAGATCAAATCTGTATTAAAACATGAAAAGGAGATTCCATGCCCCGGCAAATATTGGTAGGGGAATTATAAAGCCGGAACTATACTTGAAACTGGCCAGGAAATTCGGTGCAATCTATTCATTCCAAAAACCAATTAACAATGATGAAATAACAACCTTTGTAAAAACTTTATTTGCCCAAACATAAGCTGATTGGTCACGACAGATCGCCAAAACATAGTATTACATGGCAATCGCCGATATTTTGGTTTGACAATCATAAAGAAACCCTTAATATTTGATGTAATTTTATAATTTAAGGAGACAAATATGGCAGACTTAACAGCTGTAATGGAAACTAGCAAGGGACCGATTCGCATCAAACTATTTGCAGATCTTACCCCTTTTACCTGTGGGAATTTTGTAAACCTTGCCAAAAGAGAATATTATAATGGTCTTAAGTTTCACCGTGTCATCCCGGATTTCATGGTCCAGGGCGGATGCCCTTTTGGAACCGGTATGGGAGGACCTGGATATGAATTTGCAGATGAATTTAAAAAAGACCTGAAACATGACAAACCAGGTATCCTTTCCATGGCAAATGCAGGGCCCGGCACAAACGGCAGTCAGTTTTTCATCACCCATGGTCCCACCCCCCATCTTGACGGCATGCACACCGTTTTTGGTGCGGTTGAAACAGATGATGACCAGAAAATTGTGGATAGTATTACCCAGGAAGACATCATTGAAAAGATTACCATCCAGGGAAATGTCGGGGCCCTTTTAAAAAAGGTACAACCCAAAGTGGATGAATGGAATAAAGTTGTGAACAAATCCTTTCCCAAACTTCCCAAAGCCTAAGCTTTACCCTTTGTGAACCTGGAAATGGATACCCACCAAAATACCCACGGGGCATCCCACAAATAGATAAAGGGCTGGATTGACATTCAATCCAGCCCTTTATTATTTAATATAAACCCGTCTAGGACAAATCAAGATACAAGGGAATTACGTGGAGAGATGGACTGTTTTCTTCGGTCTCCCCCAACCGCCAGCCGGATATATCCAAGCCGGATGCTTCCATTTTACTGACCATGCCTTTGATATCAATCAAGGGATGGCGCTGGAAAACCGTGGGCAACCCATAGGTCAGATTGCAGACTAGACATTTCCCGGGCCGCTGGATCAGGTTAAAGGCGAGCACGATCCTGTTCGATCCAACCGAGAGACACTCCAACCGGATATCATAAGCACCCTCGGATGCATCCCCGTATAAGGCCTCAAAAAACTGATCGCTTTTTTCCGGGGGCAAAAGGCTGTCCAGAAAATCCTGGGTGACTATTTTTTCTAAACCGATCTGATTCATAATGATTTCCAATCCTTTATCAGCTTAAGTGTCAAACCATAAATTTCCTTTCTATTAAACCTGCCCTATAAAATCAAGCGTTAAAAAAAAACAGCCTTTGACTGTGATCAGAAACAACAAATAAAACAAAGGACCCATTTCATTGCAATGGTCACATGGTCCTGGCGAATCAATAGGGTCTATAACCCCATGGATGCCCTATTGGTCTTTCATTTTATCCTTTAGAAAGGGGACATAGGCATTGTCTGTTTTCAGGATATGATTCTTCAGCCAATCTGTCAGAAAATCCATTAAGTCCATTGTAATAGTGGCTTTGCCCGTAGTAAAGTGCAAAAAAAATCTCTATCCTTACGGGACTAATCTGTTCAATCTGCAGTATATATGATACGAAAGTTTTTATGAACCCACGATTGTCCATCATCATTCCGGTGTATAAGGAATCCGCCCGTATCGGCGCGACCCTTCACGCAATTTTGGATTTGAATATTCCCATTCCATTTGAAATTATTGTCTCCGACGGGGAGTCTCCCCCTTCCACACGGACCCTTCTGAAGGCCGATAAAACTATCTGTCTTCGGCACCCGGTTAAGGGGATATCCTCTCCCAGGGGCAGAGGGGTCCAATTGAATGCCGGGGCAAAGGCAGCCCGGGGGGATTTATTCTTTTTCCTCCATGCCGATACCCGGATAGATCAAAAAGGGATGGACCTTATGATCGACGCATGGCGGAATCATTCCCCTCCTTTTTTCTGCGGTGCCTTTGACCTTCGAATTGATTCCAAAAGAAAAGTTTTCCGGCTAATTGAAAGAGTGGCCTCTGTGAGGTCTCGAATCACCAAGCTTCCCTATGGAGATCAGGGAATTTTTATCTCCCGGCAATTATTCGAAAAAATCAACGGATTTCCAAATGTTTCCCTTATGGAAGATGTGGGGATCATGATGAAAATAAAAAGAAAGAAGGTGACCCCCGTTTTTTTGCCCCATACCATTTGTACATCTGCCCGGCGCTGGAAAAATCAGGGAATTTTATTCACGACCCTCCGGAACTGGGTACTCATCTCCCTGTATCTCCTGGGCGTCCCCCCCAGGGTGCTGACAAGATATTATTAAATTTAGGCGTGGAAAAAACGATTCTTACGCCAAACTCAAAAACGGGAAATAGGGACTATTGGTTAACCAGAATTGACATCAAACCCTAGGATTGTTCTCTTGAAAGCACTGAAGATCTTCCAGGGTATCAATATCCTGGAGCGCTGGCAAAAGGCCCGGGGTGAGCCCTGCGGCCCGGCACTTTTCAATGGTGATTGAAAACACAGTGTCACTTCCCCAGTCAACTTGGCAAAAAAGGTCGGGACAAAAGCGCTCCCGGTGAAACCCAATGAGCCAATATCCCCCGTCAAGACTGGGACCGATAACCACATCCTTTACATTCAAAATATTTAAGGCTTCCAGAAGGTGGTGAGCACCAATTCCCGGAACATCGGTGCCCACCAGAATGGCTTTCGTAGCTCCCTGGTCAAAAGCTAAAGACAGGGCATTGGCCATGCGCACCCCCAGATCATGGCCTTTTTGTGGCCAAAAGATATGATTCATCCCCAACAAGTTTTCCACCAGCACCCTTTTGCCAGCCGGGAAAAAACAGATCCGATGGTCCAGGCCTGAGGTTTCAACGGCCGCCATGGTTCTTTGTACAAATTTTTTGTATAGGCTGAGCGCCTTTATCTCGCCGATTTTCCGGGCAAGACGGGTTTTTACCCAACCCTTTTCAGGCGCCCTTAAAAAAACAAGAACTATCTCTTTAATTATTTCTTTA
>CAXHYW010000293.1:0-5419 GCA_964021475.1 uncultured Desulfobacteraceae bacterium
AGGGTGTATTGTTTGGCAAAGGTATTGGGGGGGGACAGGGTCAGCAGAAATAAAACAATAATTGAAAACACAGGCAGGAGATGGGATCTATAGATCATTTTCATCATGGGTTCCTTGGAAAATTTTTTTTTTAGTCAGTTTTATGACATTTTACCTGGTATTTTAAAATGGTCAACTTAAAGTTATCCATACCTATATCCATATCCATTGGAAAACAATGGAGGACCACAGGGGGATGGTATATGGATTTTGGTTTTTACTCTCTATTTTTCCGGGTCTTTCCAGGGCTTTTTCTTGAATTTAATTGGAAATCTCACTATAAAGGAATTATTTCCTTTTCGAGCTACTTTTTTTTAAATTCTCAGCATAGCAAGGAGAATTATGCCAGCATCAGACACTCCCAAGCATTGCAAATCGCTTCATTACGGCTGGATTATCGTTTTTACCGGTGTGGCCATTCTTTTTGCCTGTCTTGGTCTGGGGCGGTTTGCTATTGGCATGCTGTTGCCCTCCATGGGGCAGTCTTTGAATTTAACCTATTCCCAGATGGGGTTTATCGGCACGGGTAATTTCATCGGGTATATGGTAGCGGTACTCTTCTCCGGTATGGTGGCCACTCGCATGGGGGCGAGAAATACCATCTTTATGGGGCTGTTGCTGGTGGGAACTACCATGGGACTGATCAGCCAAACCATGACATTTTTCCAGGTGCTGGTTCTCTATACCCTCACCGGGATCGGCACGGGTCTTGCCAATATGCCCCTCATGGGATTGATTTCCCATTGGTTTTTAAAGAGTACCCGGGGCAGGGCCGCTGGCACCATGCTCTCGGGCAATGGGCTGGCCATTGTCTTTTCAGGGGTTTTTGTCCCCTGGATCAACGGGGCTGCCGGAGCTTCCGGATGGCGAATTGCCTGGATTGTTATGGGGGTGATCAGCCTTGTTATTGCTGGGGTGGCCCTGGTGCTTTTGCGCAATGATCCGGCCCAGAAAGGTCTGGCACCGGTTGGAGCAACCATAAAGGAAGAGAACATAAAGGAAGAGAATATAGAGAAAAAAAATTCAGGAAGCCAGGTTGCCACCCCTGCCCCCGGGAAAAATTTTGGAGCCCCCCGAAAAACACTGGTCTACCTGGGGTGTATTTATCTGTGTTTTGGGGCCACCTATTCTGTCTATGTTACCTTCATTGTGACCGCCCTGGTCAATGACCACGGATTTGGTGAAGGGGCTGCAGGATCCTTTTGGGCGGTGGTCGGTGGGTTGAGTATGATTTCAGGCCCCATGTTCGGCGGTCTGTCCGACAGAATCGGGCGACGGCTGGGCATGATGATGGCCTATGGGCTGTTCACCCTTGCTTACACCCTGGCGGCGGCCCCCCTGCTAAAATTGTTTTTGTATGCTTCCATTGTCCTTTTTGGACTCATCGTATGGAGTATTCCCACCATCATGTCGGCTGCAGTGGGGGATTATATGGGGCCGCTCCAGGCCGTCAAAGCGCTTGGGTTTATTACCCTGTTTTTTGGTGCCGGACAGATAGCCGGGCCAGCGATGGCAGGATTTCTGGCGGATGTGACCGGCAGTTTTAGTGCCGGGTTTTGGCTTTGCGCCTGTCTGACAGCTCTTGCTGTGGGATTGAGCTTCTTTTTGAAACCGCCTGCCGCCGATGGGTCTTGAACGCTGATTTCATATGGGTTTTTATTACAATTGAATTTCCATTCCCTCCCGGGCAAAAAATATCTCCATTCCATGGGAAGAATCTTTTTGGAAAAGTGTTTCGGCAAGTTTATCCAACCGATCATCATCGCTTAAGGGATCATGGTGAAACAGGGCAAGTCTTTTAACCCCCGCTTTTTTCGATGCTTCAATGGCAAATTCCATGGAGGAATGCCCCCAGCCTTTTTTGGATGTGTGGAACTCTTCTTGTGTGTATTGGGCATCATGGATGACAAGATCCGCATTTTTTACAAACTGGTACAAACGATCATTTTCCCGATCGCTAGCCTTTTGACCTTCCAGGGCCATGGTTTCATCATAGGAAGGGTCTGCAGGATCCGTACTAAAAATATTTTGAAAGGGTTCTGAGTCATAGAGGGTGCATATTACTTTGCCCTGGTGTTCAAACCGGTACCCCAGGCAGAGAACGGGGTGATTTAAGTATTTTGTGGTGATGTGAATATCATCCTCCCGATGAACCGGACCTTCCTTTAACTCAACATACTCAATGTGGGAAGCCAGTTCTCCTTGCCGTATGGGAAAGTAGCGATAGGTCATTTGCCCACCGACAATATCCTGGAGTGTGTCCTTTTCAAAACTGACCGGGCCGTGGACTTTTATATTGGTTTCTTTCAAATAAATCGGAGTGAAAAAGGGGAATCCCATGATATGATCCCAATGGGTGTGGGTTAAAAAAATTTGTGTATGGATGGGGCCTTTGGGAAGATCATGGCTCATCATAAAATTGCCAAGCTCCCTGATACCGGAACCGGCATCAATGATAACTTGCCTTTCGGGATTTTCAAAACGCAATTCAATACAGGCGGTGTTTCCCCCATACTTGGCGGTGTTGAATCCCGGGCAGGGGATTGAGCCTCTGACGCCCCAAAATTTTAATTTCATGGTTTATCCTTTTTGCGCAATTTGCATAAAGACCTTTGCATTTTCAATCTCCTGGAGAATATGCTCTTCAAGGTTCAATAAAGTTGGCCAGGTTAAATTTAGCTTTTCAAGTGCATTTATGACGATGGGATTATCCGGCATTGCATCATGGGTCTGTTTGTCGAGTACCCTATTCCCAAATATATCTGCCAAAGCGATACTGAAAACGATTTGTTGGGAATCTTCAGTCGCTTCCTTAGGATGGTGGTGAAAGCAGATCGATTGATGAATGGCGCCTTGAAGTTCCCATTTTTCGGCGATTAATTTTCCGGTTTCTTCATGGGTGATGTCAAAGATTGCTTTTTCCACAACGATTAACGGAGTTTTCTTTTGATCTGCAAAAGCGGTAATCTTTTTGTATTCATTTGAAAAGCAGTGGATCAGAGGAAGTTTGCCCAAATCATGCAAAAGTCCGGCAACAAAATACTCTTCACATTCGGATTTCGGGACACCTATTTCCAGGGCGATGGCTTTTGCCGTAACCCCCGTGCAGATGCAATGGGTCCAGAATTTATCCATATCATCATTTTTATTGGCGGTTTTATTCCCCGCAGCCCCAAGAACTGCCGTGCTGAGTGCAAGATTTCTTATGGTATTCAAACCCAACATGATAATGGCCTGGGTTAAGGATGTGACTTGATCCCGAACTGAATAATAGGCGGAGTTGATCAGTTTTAATACATTCCCCGTGAGTACGGGATCAAAGGAAACAACCTTGTTTAGATCATTGGCAGAGGTGGCCGGGCTGTTGCAGACCGATAATACCTTGGTAACCGTGGTGGAAAGGCTGGGCATATTTACCAGGTAGGCTTGAATAATTTTCAAATGTTCTTGTCTTTTGGTGTGTGATATCCCCATCAACTCCCTGCTCTATAGAATAAATGATAAGTTTTAAATACCATAACTATTTATGGGACAGGCGACAATAAGAAATCTTAAAAAATTGTAAAAAAACAGCTTTCACCTCAATTTTTGTTATGATAGGTTTCACGCTTAATATAAAGTCAAGGATGGCGATTGAATATGAACTGGGAAAAAGACATTCACACCCTCTGGTCTGGTATACATAATAGAATTATGCCAAAGAACCTTCAAAAAAGTGACAGTCTGCTTTACTGGCGAACCCAAATTCTTTCCATCATGCTGCTGGCCGGTGTTATCATGGGGATCTTTGTGTTGATCCCGGTGGCCTTTTTGGCCATTGAAGAACAGCTCTGGATTTTGTTGGCTTCTGATACGCTGTTCCTGGCGCTTGCATTGTTTTTTTTGTTTTCTCCCCATCTCGGTTTTTTCCTCCGTGCTATGGCATCTTTGTCAATAATTTACGGAGTCGGATTGTTGGTTATTTTTAATGTTGGTGTTACCCTTGGCGGGCCGGCCTGGCTCTTTTGCTTTGCCGTTCTTGCCGGAGTCTTGCTCGGTTTCCGGGCGGCTGTGATCGCTGTGTTGATCAATACGATTACCTTTGTCTTAATTGGCTTTTTCTTGACCCAAAATTCCTGGGGCATCTCTTATCCCCCGTTTTATTCCAACAAATTAATGGTTGTGGCAATTGTTAATTATCTGTTTCTTAATGCCCTTGCTGCCATTTCCGTATCTGTTTTGGTCAAAGGTCTGACCCGATCCCATGAAAAAGAAACGCAATTGACAAACATCCTGAGGAAAAAACAGCTGATGTTGGAATCGCAAATCCTTGTGGGGGAACAATCAAAAATGGCCCTGAAGGAAAGCGAGGAAAAATACCGAACGATTCTGGCAAGCATAGAAGACGGATATTTTGAAGTGGATCTTCATGGGGATCTGATATTTTTCAACACCTCCCTGTGTCGGATACTGGGTTACACCCGGGATGAACTGACCGGGATGAACCATATCAACTTTATGGACAAGGTAAATGCCGAAAAAATTTATAAGGTTTTTCATGGGGTTTACCAGACCGGGGTTCCCACCCGGGCCATTGACTGGCAATTGATTCGGAAAGACGGCTCCCAATGTTTCATTGAAATTGTGGTTTCCCTGATTCAGGATGCTGACAAAAAAGGGGTTGGGTTCCGAGGGATTGCAAGGGATGTCTCCCATCGAAAAAGTTTGGAACAAAAGCTTCGCCAAGCCTATAAAATGGAATCCATAGGTGTCCTTGCCGGGGGGGTCGCCCATGATTTTAACAATGTTTTGTCCATTATTGTCGGTAATGCAGAGATAGCCTTTGACCAGATACCAAAAGCAAACCCTGCCCGTGTAAATCTTGAGACGATAAAATTTGCAAGTATGCGGGCGGCTGATGTTGTCAAACAATTGCTGAACTTCAGCCGGGAAACCGAACAAATACTCAAACCCCTGGATCTTGCTTGTCTTGTCCGGGAAGAATTGAAATTTTTACGGTCAACTCTGCCAGCTTTCATCGAAATCCGTGAAACCCTGCCCGATATTTGCGTCCCGATTCTTGGGGATCCGGTCCAGATAAATCAGCTTTTGATAAATATCTGCACAAATGCGGCCCAGGCAATGGAAAAACAGGGCGGTGTTTTGGGGATTTCTATCACTGCCTTTGCCCTGGAGGCCGAGGAGGCCGAAAATGTCTTAGCCCATCCTGACCTTGAACACGGAAAATATGCCCGGCTGACCATCCGTGACACGGGGCCTGGCATTGTCCCTGAAAATTTGGACAAAATATTTGATCCCTATTTTACCACCAAGGATGTGGGCAAGGGCTCTGGT
Organism: uncultured Desulfobacteraceae bacterium; assembly: GCA_964021475.1. Classification (GTDB taxonomy): domain Bacteria; phylum Desulfobacterota; class Desulfobacteria; order Desulfobacterales; family Desulfobacteraceae; genus NBML01. The sequence continues at coordinate 5,374 of CAXHYW010000293.1, forward strand.
ATGGGGCTTGCCGTTGTTCATGGAATAGTAAAAAATCATTTTGGTA
>CAXHYW010000294.1:0-5415 GCA_964021475.1 uncultured Desulfobacteraceae bacterium
CATCGGCGTCCACAGAATCATTGCCACCCATGAGACTGTCAATGTCGTCCTGGGATAATTCGCCCAATTCATCCAGATCAGGGGAAATACCATTCCCGCTTTCAAGTTTTTCCTCCGCTTCTTCAATGGAAGATGAATCTAAAAGCTTATCAATATCATCCTGGGATACTAAACTGTCCTCTTCTAAATTTGGATCAGACATGGGAGACCTCTATTCTTTAAATTTCATACTCGGCAAGTTTGGCCTTCATTTTGAGCAGGACCGCCGTATGGATCTGACAAATACGGGATTCGGTCAAAGAAAGCACTTCTCCGATTTCCTTTAAGGTTAACTCGTCATAATAATAAAGTGACACCACTATTTGTTCTTTTTTACTAAGCGTCCCAATGGTATTTGCCAGGACTGCCTTGAGTTCCGCTCTGTCAAAATGATCGGCAGGGTTGTCTTCACCCTTGACCCCGGCTTGGAATCTGGTTTGGGAAAAAGTATCATTTTTATTGCTTTTAACAAAATCATCCAGACTCAACACAGCAGCACCATGAATATCTGTGAGCATGTTTTGATAGGTCGCAAGATCTATACCCAAAGAGGAGCAAATTTCCAAATCCGTTGCCGGAGAACCCTTTGTGTCTTCGATTGCTTTTGTTGCCTTGGAGATATCCTGGATCTTTTTGCGCATGGATCTTGAGCAGGTATCCATACTTCGCAACTCATCCAGAATCGCCCCCTTGATTCTGTACTGGGCATATGTTTTCAGACTGACATCCTTTGCATGATCAAATTTATCCACCGCATCAATCAGCCCCAAGGATCCGGCCGAAATCAATTCATCTAACAGCACACTTGAAGGAAGTCGGACGGCAAACCGGTAAGCCACCTGCTTGACAAGATAGGCATATTCAACAATGCTTTTTTGTCGCCATTCAAGATGCTCTTTTGTGGCCGGTTTTTCCATATGATCCTGTGTATACCCCTTCACGTTGCCGCCTGGAATACCCTGTTCATAAAAAAAGTTAAATTCCCATCGGACCTGTTTTTATCCCCGCTGGAAAGAAGGGTGGACGCAATTTTTTCCAGGGCACCGGCCGCCATTGAATCGGGAAATTCATCCAGCACCAGCGCTCGTTTTTGTACGGCCCGTTGAAGTTGCCGGTCAAAGGGGATAAATCCTGTGTATTCAAGAACCACATTTTTTAAAAATTTATCCATGGCATTGCTCAGAGAGGCGTATACCCGTTTGGCATCCTTTTCGGAATCTGCCATGTTAACCAGCAGCTTAAAATATCGGGTTCCGTATTTTTGTGACATCACCTTCATCAATGCATAGGCATCGGTAATGGAGGTGGGCTCTGTGGTAGCAACCACCAGACATTCATCCGATGCCGCATTAAAATACAATACATTGTCAGAGATCCCGGCCCCGGTATCCACAAAAATAATATCTGCCTTGTCTGCCAGGGTTTCGAATTCACTTAAAAGGTTAAGTTTCTCCCCTTCGTTCAATTGGGTCAAATCTGCAAATCCAGATCCCCCCGGTATAATACCGATGCCATGGTGAGTTTTTACCATGACCTGATCAAGACTTTTTTCAGAACTGACCACATGGCGGATACTATATTCCGGTCGAAGATTAAAAACGATATCAATATTGGCCAGGCCCACATCCGCATCGATGATGACCACCCGTTTTCCCATTTTTGTCAGGGCAACCGCCAGATTTCCTACGATATTGGTTTTACCCACCCCGCCCTTGCCACTGGTAACAGCAATCACCTTTGGGAACTGCCTTGTCGGCGATGCTACCTGAATTTTTCGCCTTGCCAGAGCATCTGTTCGTGCAATTTGTCGAAGTCCTTTTGCCTGATCCACCCTTATATATCTCCTTTGGGACCTTTGCCCAAAATTCCTTTGGGACCTTTTCCCAGAATTGTTCTCAACAATGCCTGTTTGTCCGGGACAATTAAATCTTCAGGAACTCTCTGACCATTTGTAATCAGCGAAACCGGCAGATTAAGTTCGTTTATCTGGTCCAGAATTTTACCGCATCTTTTAGTTTCATCTATCTTGGTAAATACGTACGTATCTGGATTAAATACAGAAAAAGCAGATGCAGCCTCTTTCATATTAATCGATTCCGCTGTAACACTCAAGGTCAAATGAACAGAAATTCCAAAATCACTTTTTATTAACTTAAGAATTTCATCTATTTTCTGGTTGTCATAATGGCTGTGACCCGCTGTATCAATCAATACCACATCCATGGATTTCATCCGATCCAGGGCACAGGCCAGATCCTGGGCACTAAAGGCCGGCACACACAAAAGCCCCATGATAGACGCATAGGCCTTGAGTTGTTCAAAGGCACCAATTCTATAATTATCGATGGAAATCAGCCCCACCTTCATTTTCCGCTTAAGGCTTAACAGGGCCGCAAGTTTTGCGATGGTGGTGGTTTTGCCCACCCCGGTCGGCCCCACAAAGGCGGCCACATGGGGAACTCCCGAAGAATTATTCCGGGTAAAATAGTCCTTCACCTCAAGCCGATCCAGGCAAAGGGTCATGACATTTTTCTTTAATTGTTTAATCCGCTCGGGCTGCGCAAGATTCGGGTCCAGGGTCTGAGTCGCACGTTCAATCAAGGAGATGGCCAGCCGTTCGCTAACCCCAGCCCTTAAAAAGGATGCCAACACCCCCACGGATTCAAAATTCTGGCATAAAATATTTTGAATACCACTGCCAAATCCTGCAATGGCAATCATGTCACGAATTTCAGAGATATCGCCTTTCAGGGATTCAAATACCCCCTCATCCTCTTCTCCAAAGGGATTTTCTTCTCTAAAGGAATTTTCTCCCCTGGAATTTTCCCGCTTAACGGCATCCACTTCCTTTAGGCCAGCTTCCACTTCAAAATAATCTTTGCCATAGGGATCCAGCGGTTTTCTGGGAATTTTTCGGGTGGACAAAATCATGGCATCCCCCCCCATTTCTTCTTTGATATTTGCCAGGGCTTCCTGAATATTGGCTGCCCGGAAGATTTTTTTATTCATCTTTTAAACTCACCTTTCCAACGGCCTGCAAATTTATATCGTCCACTATTTCAGCATGGGATACCACAAAAACAGTGGGAAGAGAAGGTTCAATCAATTTCCTAAAATGACGCCGAAGGGTGGGGGGCGTCATGACCACCGGCTGGGTATTGCTGATAAGAAGTCGGTCCACTTGCTTTGAAACCGCATCCACAACCTGTCCCACCAAACTGGGGTCCAATGCCAAATAGGCGCCATGTTCCGTACGCTTGACATTTTTGGTAAGGATTTCCTCAAGATTTCGATCAAGGGTAAGCACCTGGAGCACCTTCCCTTCCTGGAGAAAAGGTGCCAGCATTCCTTTTGCAAGCCGCTGCCGAACATATTCGGTGAGCAAATCCGGATCTTTACCCATGGGGGCGAAATCGGCAAGGGTTTCCACAATGGTGAGAAAATTGCGAATGGAAATGCGTTCCCTCAACAAATTCTGTAGCACTTTTTGCACAACCCCGATGGTCAGCAGGTTAGGAACAAGTTCTTCAACGGCTTTGGGACTGGTCTTGGCAAGATTGTCCAAGAGATGCTGAACTTCCTGGCGACCCAGAAGGTCATAGGCATTGGATCGGATAATCTCAGTCAAATGGGTGGCGATCACAGTGGAATTATCCACCACGGTATAACCGGCAAATTTTGCCTCTTCCTCCCTGTCAATGGGAATCCAAAATGCCGGTAGATTAAAGGCGGGCTCCGTAGTTTTAATCCCGTCTATTTCCTGGGCAGCCCCTCCCGGATCCATGGCCAGCAAATGGTTCACCATCAATTCTGTCCCTGCAGCCTCAACCCCCTTGATCATCAGTCGATACTGGGCCGGACTTAACCCTAGGTTATCCCGGATGTGAATGGGGGGAATAATAATTCCCATTTCCGTTGCGAACTGCCTTCTGATGGCCCGAATCCTTCCTAAAAGTGTTCCATCCTGCTGTTTGTCCACCAAAGGGATAAGACCGTATCCCACTTCCAATTCAATGGTATCCAAGGATAACAAATGATCCACATCTTCCGGCTGACCCGTTGCGGCCTCTTCCCCCTCGGTTTCAACCAGGGCCTCTTCCCCTTCTTTTTCCTCGGGCCGCATAAAATACCAGGCAAAGGTTCCCATGACAATCCCGATGGTCATGAAGGGAAGGGTGGGAAGCCCCGGGACCATGCCCATACCGAAAACAATAACAGCGCCGATAAATATCGGTGTGGGACTTGCTAACAAATGTTTGGCAAACTCTGCACCCATCTTGGTTTCAGCGCCGGACCTAGAAACCAGAAGACCAGAAGCTGCCGATATCAAAAGGGCGGGGATTTGGGAAACCAGACCATCCCCAACTGTTAAAAGGGTATAGGTGGTTAATGCGTCCGCCATTTCCATGCCCTGCTGGAGCACCCCAATGACAAACCCGCCCACAATATTAATCATGGTGATCACGATCCCCGCGACGGCATCCCCCCGGACAAATTTGGAAGCACCATCCATGGCGCCATGGAATTCAGATTCCCGGGCAATGGCTTTCCGCCGGTCTCCGGCCTCAACCTCATCTATCATTCCGGCATTCAGATCGGCATCAATGGCCATCTGTTTACCCGGCATGGCATCCAGGGTGAACCTGGCGGCGACTTCTGCAATACGTCCCGCACCCTTGGTGATAACCATAAAATTTATCAACACCAGAATGATAAAAATCACCAACCCCACCACATAATTGCCCCCCACCACAAAACTGCCAAAGGACATGATAACCCCCCCGGCCGCCATGGGTCCTTCACTGCCGTGCAATAAAATCAGCCGGGTGGAGGCCACATTCAAGGACAGCCTGAACAGGGTCAACACCAGCAGGAGAGAAGGGAAAATGCTGAACTCCAATGGTTTGGTCGTATACATGGTGGTAATGAGCACCATGATTCCAAAAGAGATATTCAAGGCCAGGAAAAAATCCAGAATCATGGGATGGAGTGGCAAAACCATTGCCATGAGGATGCCGATAAAGGCAACGATCATTAAAATATCCGATGATTCACTTTTTAACCCGGCAAGAATGCTGGTTCCTTCTGCTGCCATTTAAACCCCTTGTTGTATCAATTTTAACATCATACTTATATTGTGCCCGATGGTTTATTTTGACGCCACCGTCAAAAAATTGTCAGTATTTTGTCTGTGTATTATCCAAGTCTCATCACTCTAATCACTGGCCATTCTTCAGTTTGTACACATAGGCCAGTACTTCCGCCACTGCCTGGTAATATTCGATGGGGACTTCTCCACCGATATCTACTTGACTATACAAATTCCGGGCCAGTTGTTTATCTTCCACCAGGGGAATTTCATTTTCCCTGGCAATT
>CAXHYW010000295.1:0-5397 GCA_964021475.1 uncultured Desulfobacteraceae bacterium
AACCGCATGAATGGCCTCGATTCCCTGGGTCTGGGAAACCGTGTGAATCTTTATGCTGGGCGGTTTAGACAACAGAGTCCTGGTTCCCAACAGAACACCGAATCGATGGGAGCGGATATGCTGATCCAAGTCATCCCGGGTTTTCCATTCTTGGTGCAGGCCAAAACGATTCTGGTCCTGAATATTGCCAAAAACAAAGTATTCCAGGCAACCGGGTTCTTTGCCCCCGGATTTAACGAGGGCCAGCAGGGTTTGCCGAACCTCCAATTGCTTTTCCGGAAGTACGTCCAGAATAATTCTGACGATGATCATTTGGGACCACCTTTTTTGTGTTACCAAACAATTTTGATGAATCGATGATTTCGAGCCCGCCTCGTTCACCCGAATGATTGCTCCGGTGTAAAAGTTATATGTATAGCAATCTTCGTGCCAACTTCCAAAAGCAGCCGTATCATCACCTATTGCCTGATTTATATGGGAATAGGTTCAAACAACGGGGTCAGGACAATCCCGATTTGTGAAAAATAAAAGGTCGTATATGACCTTTTGGGTATATATGACCTTTTGGATGGCGCCTCACCAAGACAATGGCACTTTTTTTAAAAATCCCCTGATTTGAGCACTACTATGTGCAAAACACTATTTGAACAACAGTATAGAAGCAGATGGAAAGATAAAAGCTATGGTTTTTCAATGGTAAGTTTGCGCATACGGGCGCGCAATGTGCTGCGGTTGAGCCCCAGAATCTGGGAGGCACTGTCTTTTCCGCCGACTTTCCAATCGGTGAGTTCAAGAATCTTGACAATGTAGTCGCGCTCAACCGTTTCCAAGGTTTTTGGGTTTTTCCAGGATTTTTTTAAGGGCTTTTTCAGTTCATCAGCCAGGCGGAGTTTGGGTCCGGATGAGTTGATCACCCCGCGTTCAAGGACATTTTCCAATTCCCGGATATTGCCCGGCCAGTGATAGTTTTGTAAACAATTCATGACCCCGGTGGAAACGATGTCAATACGCTTGCCCAACCGCTTGGATATTTTTTTGATATAAAACTCCACAAGCGCGGGGATATCTTCTATCCGATCCCGGAGGGGGGGCATGGTAATGGGGAAAACATTTAAGCGGTACCAGAGATCGTCACGGAAACGCCCCTTGCGAACTTCTTCTTCCAGATTGCGGTTAGTGGCAGCAATAATCCGTGTATCCACTTTGATGGTGCGGGAACTGCCCAAGCGCTCAAATTCTCCATCCTGGAGCACCCGGAGCAGCTTGGATTGTAACTCCAGAGGAAGTTCTCCGATTTCATCTAAAAAAAGGGTGGCACCGTTGGCAACCTCAAATCGCCCCAGGTGTTTGGAATTGGAACCGGTGAATGCCCCTTTCTCATGGCCGAATAATTCGCTTTCGATCAGGTTTGGCGGCAATGCCGCACAATTTACCTTTACCAGTGTCCGGTTTTTGCGTTTACTATACCCGTGTATGGCCCGGGCAATCAGTTCCTTCCCGGTTCCGGTCTCCCCAAGAACCAAAACAGTGGTATTACTGCCAGCAATTTGTTCAACCTTATAAAGCACATATTCCAGGGCGTCACTTTGACCGATGATCTTCTCATGGTTATGTTCCAGTTCAATTTCTTCTTTAAGATATGCCCTTTCCGCGACCAGTTGCGCTTTTAATTTTTTTATTTTGGAAAGGGATGTTTCCGCTGTTTGCTTTCTTTTTTCCGCCTCTTGTCTTGCCAGGATAAGTTGGGCCGTTCGTTTTTCAACAATTTCCTCAAGATTTCTTTTGTAAAATTCACGTTCCGTCACATCCTCAATGGCCAGCAAAACCAATTGTGCATGATTTTCCTCCCCGAAAATTTGTCTGGCGTTCAGATGCATTATTTTGGGTCCGATGGTTTCAAAGGTATGCTCCACTTCAAAATCATGAAATATGACATTTAGAGGAAGAATGTCTTCAAGCAATTCCCGAAGTTTAGGAATATCCCATTGCCGGTTTCCAAGATGGTAAATTAGTATTCCTTCGGTTTCCTCTAGTGTGACATTGAAGGTTTTGTAAAAAGAATGATTGGCTTTTACGACCTTTAAATCGGCATCAAGTACCACCAGGGGCTCACGAACCGACCCTAGAATATCATTAAAAATATCTAAGAAGCTATTTTGTATCATGGCCAATAATAGAGAGGAGTGTCCCTTTTGTCAAAGAATGTCTGGGAAAGGTCTTGATAGGACCCCCATGTTTAACCTTGACAACATGGGCTCAAAAGAACAGAGTTTTGCTATACATTGATATCATCGTTGAGATTAACAAGGAGTCCCCCCATGAATATCTTGCATATTTCAGACTTACATTTCGGCCCCCGTCATTGGGAGGGCGATGATAAAGTCCTGCTCAAGAAAATCAATTCATTTAACGCCGATATTGTTATCAATACCGGAGACAGCACAACTGATGGTCTGGAAGATGAGTATGCCAAGGCGGGCCGCTTTTTAAAAGCCATTAAGTGCAAACATGTCATCTCCATCATCGGGAACCATGACAAAAGAAATATGCGCTCCCACGAACTGTTCCGGAAATATATTTACAACCCGGAAGTTATCTACATCCCTGAAATGGTGAAAACCACCAAGAAAAACCTCTTTTTAAACCGGGAAATCACCAAGGTCCGGGACAATTTTACCGATATCAATTTTATTAAATCCATTTTAATCAATGGGAAAAAAATATTAATTATCAGCATCGATTCCAATGAGCTTTACAATGATGAAGGCTATGTTGAACAAGAGGTTCTGAAAGCAGTTTCAGCAAAAATTGATCAGACAGAACATGACCTGCCTTTATTGCTCACCCACTATTCTGTTTTGGGTACGGACGAGTGCCCCTTGAGAAATTCCTCTCTTCTGATTGATTTTGTACACAAGCATAACATCCAAAATGTCTTTTGCGGTCATACCCATGAACTGGAATTGATGCGGACCACAGACCTATATCATACGTCTTCCTTTACCCAGTTCATGTGCGGGAGCCTGTCCTCTTGCAACCATCCCAACGATGACAACATGTTCTTGTATTATGAAAATTGGGGTGATGATGATCAGCATATTAATCTGGTACGAATCTTTTCAGAGGCGGGCAAATTAAGATTCAATCATGAACAAATTCCCGATTAAATATGGATATGAAACATTCCCCCCTCCTATCGGACCCTGATCGGCCCCCAGTTACTTCAACCTTCAAGATTTTTATTCCCTTTGCCCTGGGGTATTTTCTCTCCTACCTCTTCCGGGTGGTCAATGCCGTGATTGCACCGGACCTTGTGGCAGATCTTAACATTGACCCTTCCCAACTGGGACTTTTGACCTCTACCTATTTTATTGCCTTTGCCTCTTCCCAACTGCCACTGGGGTTGCTTTTGGACAGGTTTGGCCCCAGGCTTGTGGAATCGTTTCTCCTTTTGTTTGCCGGAGCTGGCGCCATAATTTTTGCCGTTTCCCATACCCTGACCGGGGTGATCATCGGCCGGGCCTTTATCGGATTCGGGGTTTCGGCCTGTCTCATGGCAGCCTTTAAATCCTATGTGATCTGGTTTCCCGGGAGCATATTATCCCGGATCAACGGATTCCAGATGGCTGCCGGTGGGCTTGGGGCCCTTGCCGCCACAACTCCCGTTGCCTGGGCCCTGCACTTTACAGACTGGCGGGGGCTTTTCTGGGGACTGGCCCTTTTGTCCTTTGCCATTGCCCTGGCCGTCTTTCTGATGGTCCCGGAACAGGAGGAAAAAACAAACCCTGAAAAAATCACCTTCCAGATCACAGGAATGGTCCAGATTTTTAAAACTCCCGCTTTCTGGCGCATCGCCCCTTTGACCACCCTGTCCCAGGCAGGCTTTATTGCCACCCAGGGCCTGTGGGCCGGCCCCTGGCTCAGGGATGTGGCCAATGTCCCCCAAGCCCAGATCGCCACCATTTTATCCTGGTCTGCCCTGGCAATGATCGCAGGATTTATCACTCTTGGATTTCTGGCGGAAAAACTGGCTCGAAAAGGGATAAGCGTACTCACTACAGCCGTCACCGGCATGAGCTTTTTTATAGGGGTCCAGGCCATGATCACCTTTGCCGTCCCCTTGCCAGCCCCTATGCTGCTCATTCTTTTCGGGTTTTTCGGCACCTCGGGCATCCTGTCCTATACCGCCCTGACCCTGGGATTTCCCAAAAGCCTTTCCGGCCGGGTGACCACCAGTATTAACATGATGGTGTTTGTGGCGGCATTCTGTGTTCAATGGGCTATTGGTGCCATCATCAATTGCTGGGAGATCACGGCCACCGGAAATTATGATCCTGCCGGATACCAAGCTGGATTCATGGCGATCCTTGGCTGCCAGCTCCTAGCTCTTGCCTGGTTCTGGATTGCTAATCTTAGGAAACCATAAATCACGGACAAATCACATCACAGATACCCGCTTGCCAGATACCCGTTTGCCAGATACCCGTTTGGAAAAGATACAAGATCTAACCGAATGGACCGCTTACAAATCCCGGCGGTTAAATTGTATGATGGATATCCCAAAAAACCCAATGGCGATGCCAAGGGATATCAGAATGCAGATCCACGTGGCAGCTTCGCCCAGAATCAGTTTGCCTGGCTGATATAATTGAAAATAACTGTAGGAGCTAAGACTCTGCAGAGATTTGCTTAATTTAATAATCGTCTCAAAAAAATACAGAAAAACGAACAGTCCAATAACCTTGCTCAGAGTTTTCCCTTTTTCAGCCTGGAATGTTGCGATGGCAGTTGCCACAGCCCCCATACTCAAAAAGAAAACAAAGCCGACCATTGCCACCCTTGCGTAATCTGCCAGATCCACCTTTAAATCAAAGCAAACGTCCCCGGCGAGTGTTCCCATGAGCATGGCTGTAAATTGCAGGGCCAGGGCAATCGTCAGAAAACCAATGATGCTCAAGACAATTGTTACCCGTTTGATAGGCTTGGTTAACAAAATATCAAAGGTTTTTAATTCGATCTCGCCCGCAATATACCGGGCGGGGATGCTGATCTGAAAAAAAGACAGACTGATCATAATGAGGGGGTGCACATATCCAAAGGCTAACATTTGCAGGGCAAATTGTGAGAGCCCTCCCTGGATACCCATAAATGCGGTCACCCCCGGAGGAAGCATTCTGATCAAAGCTATCAGATGTTTTTTAATTTCCGATTCAAAAAATACCCAGGCAAAGGCCCATTCAAAAAGAAAACAGAAAACAACCAGGATGATAAGATTTATTATTTGGTCCTGAAATATCTTTTTCAAATGGGACAGATAATGAGACAGATAACGGGACATGATCCCCCTTTTTGTTTAATCTTTTTGATAAAAGGTCATGAACGTCTCTTCAAGGGAGG
>CAXHYW010000296.1:0-5388 GCA_964021475.1 uncultured Desulfobacteraceae bacterium
AGATTCTCCGGAGTGACTGGAGTTCAGACGTGTGCTCTTCCGATCTTTGGCTTTGAGCACCTCCTCTTTAAACAGGCCATTTATAATATGGCTGACCCCATGGGGAAGGGTAAACAAAATGCCAACCAGAAGAATATAAACCGTAATAAAAATTCGTTTCATGGGGGTTACGCCCAGGCATCTTCAACAAAAAGGTACCCGCTTCCCCAGACCGTTTTAATCCGAAAGGGCTGATCCGGGTGATCCTGTACTTTTTTCCTGAGCCGGGAAACGGCCACATCAATGGACCGGTCTACCCCGTCATATTCAACCCCTTTAACCACCTGGCATAAAAGATCCCTGTCCAGCACCTCACCGGCCCTGGAGGCCAAAAGCCAAAGAAGATCGAACTCAGTGGTGGAAAGCGCCAAAGCCGTGTTGTTGAGCATCGCATTTCTGGATAAAAGATTCAGCGCCAACCCCCCGAAGTTTATTTTTTTGGGGGACTTGAGCCCGGACGTTTCCAAATAATTGCAGGTCCGCCTGAAAAGGGCCCGGATTCTAGCCAGTAACACCCTGGGTTCCACGGGTTTTTTCACATAGTCATCAGCTCCAAGCTCAAGTCCGGCCACCTGATCCATGTCATCCTCCCGGGCGGTAAGAATCAAAATAGGCCCTTTATATCGACTCCTGACATCCCGGCAGATGGAAAGCCCATCCTTTCCCGGAAGCATCAGATCCAGAATAACAAGGTCCGGCGCTTCGTCTATGATCCTTTTCACCGCCCTGTCCCCACGGTATTCCACCTGTATATCATAGGCCTGTTTTTCCAGATACTCTTTGACCAGGGCGGACAATCTCACATCATCCTCCACCAATAATATTTTGTTTTTATCTTTTCCCATTCTGATCTCCCGGCGTTTGGAATGCATATTGCCTTTTGATACCCCATTTGAATAGCATTAATTCTGTACAGAGGCCAAAACAAAAATGTTTCAAATTGTAATCCATTCACAAGGGTCAAAATACGGATACCCCAACTTTCCCTCTTTTCTCCGGGCCTTGAATATGATAATTATTTAGGGTTATATTAAAATCCAAATACAAGAGGAACAAATGGAAGAAGAAATTAAAAAAGGGCACTTCATAGAAGCCATCATTAAACAGGACTTTGAAAACAACAAAAACGACGGTCAGGTTACCACCCGATTCCCACCGGAACCCAATGGATACCTCCACATCGGACATGCAAAATCCATTTGCCTTAATTTTAATATGGCCAAACAATTCAACGGCACCTGCAATCTGAGATTTGATGATTCCAACCCGACCAAGGAAAAACAAATTTACGTCGACTCCATAAAAGATACGGTCAATTGGTTGGGGTTTGATTTTAAAACCCCATTTTTTGCCTCGGACTATTTTGACGCCCTCCATGAATTTGCCCTCCAATTGATCCGTAAGGGAAAGGCCTATGTCTGTAGTCTGTCCCCGGAACAGATGCGAGAATACCGGGGAACCCTGACGGAGAAAGGGAAAAACAGCCCCTTCCGGGATCGGTCCGTTGAAGAGAATCTGGACCTGTTTGATCGCATGAAAAACGGGGAGTTCACAGAAGGAGAGGTCACCCTCAGGGCCAAAATTGATATGGGATCCCCCAATATCAATCTTAGGGACCCCATCATCTACCGGGTAAAGAAAGCCAGTCACCCGAGAACCGGCGATCAATGGTGCATTTATCCCATGTATGATTTCACCCATTGTTTGTCCGATTCCATGGAAGGCATCACCCATAGCTTGTGCAGCCTTGAATTTGAGGACCACCGTCCCTTGTACGACTGGATTCTGGACACACTTGAAACCCCCTGCCATCCCCAGCAGATTGAATTTGCCCGGATGAATATCAATTACACCGTCCTGAGCAAACGAAAACTCCAGCTATTGGTGGAACAACAAAAGGTGTCCGGATGGGATGACCCCAGACTTCCCACCTTAGAGGGTATGCGGCGCAGGGGATATACCCCGGAAGCCATTCGAAATTTCTGTAACATCATCGGGGTTTCCAAAAAAGACAGCCGCATTGACATGGGCCTTTTAGAGTCCTGCCTCAGGGATGACCTCAATGAACGATCTCCCCGTGTGATGGGGGTGATAAAACCCCTAAAGGTGACCATTGAAAATTATCCAGACGAACAGACAGAAACCCTGAGCGCCATGAACCACCCACAGCAAGAAGAAATGGGGAAACGGCCCATCAGTTTTTCCAAAGAGATCTATGTGGAACAAGATGATTTCATGGAAGATCCCCCAAAAAAGTTCTTCCGCTTAGGGCTGGGAAGGGAGGTGCGACTCCGGTATGCCTATCTGATCACCTGCAAAGAGGTGATCAAAAATGATCAGGGCGAGGTGGTTGAACTCATCTGCACCTATGATCCAGAAACAAGGGGGGGCAATGCCCCGGACGGCAGAAAGGTAAAGGGCACCATCCACTGGGTCAATGCCAATGACTGCCTGGACGCTGATATTCGGTTATACGACCGATTGTTCAAGGATGAGAACCCGGAACAGGGTAACCAGGATTTTATGGACAACCTGAACCCGGATTCCCTTAAAACACTTACGGGTTGCAAGCTTGAGAAAAGCCTTGAAACAGCCGATTCAAAAACCATCTACCAATTTGAACGGCTGGGCTATTTTTGCCAGGATTCAAAAGATTCACGGCCCGATAGTCCCGTATTCAACCGGACCGTCACCCTGAGGGATGCCTGGGCAAAAATAGCGAAGAAACAGCCCCCGCCAAAACCTATCAACCCCAACAAAAAGAAAAAGGCCTGAAAAAATAGGCCTGGAAAAACAGATCTGAAAAAAATAAATCTTTGATTAAAAAAAGGGAAGCCGATCGATTCATCGGCTTCCCTTTTTTAATTCTTTGTGTTCTTCATAAACTGAATGAAAAACGGATTTGGTTATTCAACTTTCCAGGTGGTTCCCTGGGGTCCGTCCTCCAAAACGATTTTCATCTCCTGGAGCTGATCCCTGATCTCATCCGCCCGGGCAAAATTCTTTTCCTTCCGGGCCAGCATCCGCTGTTCAATCAAATCATCCACCATGGCCGGGTCAATGGCCATGTCGGTAACCCCCTTGTCTTTTTTGGTTCTAAAATACGCTGTGGGGCCCTCTATGAATATACCCAGAATTCCGGAAATGGACCGGATATCGGTATGGACCTGGGCCAGCGCTTCACACCCTGCAGGTTCGGGGCTATTATGGGTACGATCCAGCAGCTTATTGCCTTTCTTCACCGCCTCAAACACCAGCCCCAGGGCTTTTGCCGAATTAAAATCATCATTCATGGCGGCGGCAAACCCATCCCAAAGTTCTCCGGGTTTGGTTGCTTCTAACACCATGTTCGTCCCTTCAAGCCGTTCTATAAACGCATAGACCCGATCCAGTCCCAGGGAAATTTCCCGCATGGAATCCTCATTGTAATCAATGGGACTTCGATAGTGTTTGGACAACAAAAAAAGCCGGATCACTTCAGGGGAATAATCGGCCAGCACTTCCTTGATCATGGTAAAATTGCCAAGGGACTTGGACATTTTTTCATTGTTAATATCTACAAATCCGTTGTGTATCCAGTATTTTACAAACTGGCACCCGAAAACCGCTTCACTCTGGGCAATCTCATTTTCATGGTGGGGAAATATCAAATCCTTGCCCCCCCCATGAATGTCAAAACTTTCCCCCAGATACTCATAGCTCATGGCCGAACATTCAATGTGCCAGCCGGGACGCCCGTTTCCCCAGGGGCTCGCCCAATAGGGTTCGTCCGGTTTGGCCGGTTTCCACAGGGTAAAATCCAGGGGGCTTTGTTTTTTTTCATCCACGGCGATTCTGGAACCGGCCCGCATGTCATCGGGGTTTCGGCCGGACAGCTTCCCATACTCCTTAAAGGAATCGATGGAAAAATAAACATCCCCGCCTTCCACATGGTAGGCCTTCCCCTTGTCAATGAGCATCTGTATAAAATTAATGATATGTTGAATGTGTTCCGTGGCCTTGGGTGCCATGGTCGGGCGAAGCACGTTCAGGGCATCCATTTCATTGTGAAACTCATCAATATATTTTTCTGTGATGGTGGTACAGGAATCTCCGGTCTCATTGGATTTTTTGATGATCTTATCATCCACATCCGTAAAGTTTCTCACATAGGTGACCGCATAATCCAGCCGGGTCAACCAGCGGTAAATCATATCAAACACGACCACAGACCGGGCATGCCCTATGTGACTGGTATCATAAACCGTGGGGCCGCAGACATACATACCGACCTTACCGGGGTGAATGGGAATAAACTCTTCTTTTTTACCGTTCAAGGTATTATAAACTTTTAAACTCATGATTCTTTCCCTGGAAATGCGCGTATTATGGGATGGCGCATATTAATAGTGTTGTCTGGGCGGCAATGCCCTCTTTTCTGCCAACAAACCCGAGCATCTCGGTCGTGGTTGCCTTTATGTTCACAAGGGCCGGATCCAAATTAAGCACCCCGGCGATGTTTTCAGCCATTTGTCCTTTGTAAGGCGTAAGTTTGGGTGCCTGGGCAAATAGGATACAATCCATATTAACAATTTCATATCCCTTCTCCTTGAGAAGCCCCCCGCATTTGTCCAGGAGAATGCGACTTGAGATCCCCTTGTACTGGGGATCCGTGTCGGGAAAATGTTCTCCGATATCTCCGAGACCCATTGCCCCTAAAATGGCATCGCACACCGAATGAATCAAAACATCCGCATCTGAATGACCTTTCAGCCCTTTTTCATGGTCGATTTTCACCCCGCCAAGGATCAGGTCTCGACCCTTAACCAGCGGGTGGACATCCACCCCTGACCCTATCTTCATATTCATCTTCATCTTTGATTTTGTCATGCCCTATAACATTGTTCCTTTTTTAAATTCTGCAAACAAAATTTAAAGGATACTATAGTTGTCTTTTCTTTAAAAGTCAAAATCGGGGAAACGCTGAATCGCCTATTTCCCTTGCTGATGATGCCCTACTGCGTATACCCCCACCAGCCGAGCAATGAGAACGGTCATATAAATTTGCCCAATCAGCGCCTCGCCAATGGCCAGGGTTTTTGCCTGGGATGAAATCGGCACCACATCCCCATACCCCAGGGTGGTGAGGGTGACAAAGCTAAAATATCGCAGCACTCCAGGATCTGTCATCAGCCGATCATGGGAGATGGAAAATGATCCCGGTAAGATCAGTTCCAGACACAAAAATGCGCTTGCAAAAAACAAGGCCACAAACAGATAGGCCACAATGGCAGCCGATAGGGTATCCCGATTGATGACCGGGGCATGAAAAACAAATATTATAATAAGAATAACCATATAAAAATTAAA
>CAXHYW010000297.1:0-5388 GCA_964021475.1 uncultured Desulfobacteraceae bacterium
AATATAGGTACCCATAACCTGGCCCAAAACATGAAATGAGGGATCAAATCCTTTGTGGAATCGGGTATTTCTCACCAGCCCCTCGGTTGTTACCCCCTCCGTTACCCGAGGTTCCATGTCCGGGCCTGACACCGATGATCGATCAATTTCATGAGAAATTACGCCCCCCACACTGCCAGGAGGTGCTCCCCAGGCCAAAGCGGGTTGGGCTACCTGATCTGGCTGCTGCCCCTCAAACCTATCAGGAAGACAAAAATCTTTACCCGTCGTGGCAATATTTACATTTGTATTTGCACTTGTATAGGATACCAGATCTTTTTGAGCATGGGCCAGGGCAGTTTCAACCGCCAGCCCCACAGCCTGGTAGACAGGTCCTGGCAGTAAGAACTTTATTTCCCGTTTAGACGGATGGACATTGACATCCACCTGATCAAAGGGCAGCCTCACACAAACAACCCCCATGGGAAAACGGCCTTTCATGATTCGGCCCTGATATCCTCTAAAAACAGCGGCCACAAGTCCCCGGTCATAAACCAAACGATTGTTAACAAATAGATAAATCCGGTTGGAGGTGCTCCGGGTGACCAGAGGATTGGAACAGACCCCGGAGACAAAAAGAGTATCCCTCTCCCCTTTGAGCGGGTAAAGCTTGTCCCGAACGTCTTTACCCAATACCTGCATAGACCGCTGGAACAGATCCTGGCCTGTTGGGAAATTTTTCACCAATTTTTTATTGATAAAAAGCCGAAACCCCACCTGGGGATTCCCCAGGGCAAGACCTGCCACTGCATCTGCTATGTGACCGCCTTCCGTATCGCCCCCCTTTAAAAATTTTTGTCGGGCCGGGGTATTATAAAAAAGATGTTTCACCTCAATCAGGGTGCCGCAGGGTGCCCCCTCGTCGGATACCTTGACAAGCTTGCCCCCTGCTATCTCAATTCTGGTTCCGATGTCGGAATCCGCCGTTCTGGAAACCAATGTAAATCTGGATATCGATGCAATGGAGGGCAATGCCTCCCCCCTGAACCCAAAGGTTGCAATGGAGAATAAATCCTCCTGGTTGGAAATCTTGCTGGTGGCATATCGCTCAATGGATAACAGCGCCTCATCCCTGGAAAGCCCTCCCCCATCATCGGAGATCCGAATCAGGGATTTGCCCCCCCTCTCAATTTCAATGGTAATCCGGGTGGCATTGGCATCGATACTGTTTTCAACCAATTCCTTTACAACGGAAGAGGGTCGCTGGACCACCTCCCCTGCGGCTATCTGGTTGGACAGAATCTCGGGCAGAATTCTAATTTGTGGCATTTATCACTCTTATTTTTTTTGGCTTAACTTTTTTTAGCTCAGTTTTTTTGGCTCAGCTTTTATTTTGGTCAGCTTTTTTCCTGCTGAACAAACCGCAACAAAAACTCAGAATCCTTTGGGGTTAAATCAAACTGAAATGCCGCCTGGTCCACCAGTTTGGCAGAATTTATTTCAGGATCTTTTTTCCTAGCTTCTGAAATCCATTGGATCGCTTTTTTCAATGCGTCTCCCTGGGGATGGATCGTTGTCATCGTAACCTCCTTAAAGAATAGGAAAGGATGTTTTCAAATCAAGGGCACGTTCAAACCCGAATCCGGCCCTCAACAGCGCCATCTCATCAAAGCGCCTTGCCATCATCTGGATACCCACGGGAAGTCCTTTGGCAGAAAACCCAGCCGGAACAGAGATCCCTGGAATCCCTGCCATATTGGCTGACAGGGTAAAAATATCGCTCAAATACATGGTCAAAGGGTCCCCTGTATTTTCACCAATTTTAAAGGCCGGGGTGGGTGCCACAGGGGAAAGGATAAAATCACACTGGTCAAAAGCCTTTGAAAAATCCTCCATTATCAAGGTTCTCACCTGGGATGCCCGACCGTAATAAGCATCATAATACCCGGCAGAAAGCGCATAGGTGCCGATGATGATCCGGCGCTGAACCTCGGGCCCAAACCCTTGAGATTTTGTTTTTTTATACATTTCAATGATATCTTCGCTTGAATCATCCCTGATTCCATATCTCACTCCGTCAAACCGGGCAAGGTTTGAACTGGCTTCACAGGGAGCGATGATATAGTAAGCGGCCACCACATACTGGGTATGGGGCAAAGAAACTTCTACAATTTCCACCCCCAGGGATTCAAGGATTTTTTTAGCCTCGTCAAAAGTTTTCAACACCTCGGGGTCAATCCCCTCCACCCCAAGATATTCCTTGGGGATACCGGCCTTCATCCCCTTAAGGGACTGGGTTTCAAATTGTTTTAGAGCACCTGTAAAATCAGGAATCGCTTGCCTGGCACTTGTGGAATCCTTGGGATCGTTTCCGCAGATCAGATTCATCATCATGGCGGCATCGGTAACATCCCTTGTAATGGGACCGATCTGATCCAAGGAAGAAGCATAGGAGACAAGACCGAAACGGGAAACCCTTCCATAAGTGGGTTTCAGCCCCACCACCCCGCAATGGGAAGCAGGCTGACGGATGGACCCGCCGGTATCTGTCCCAAGGGCGCCGGAGCAGAACTGAGCGGCCACGGCAGCGGCAGACCCGCCACTGGACCCACCGGGCACATGATCCTGGTTCCAGGGATTTCGGGTAATTTTAAAAGCGGAATTTTCAGTGGAGGACCCCATGGCAAATTCATCCAGATTGGTTTTGCCGATGAGAACCGCATTCTCTTGTTTCAATTTCTCCACCACCGTGGCATCGTACTGGGGAACAAAATCACCCAGTATTTTTGAGGCACAGGTGGTTTTTACCCCACGGGTACACAAAAGATCCTTCAATGCAATGGGAATACCGGTGAAGGCAGACGGGCTCCCGGTGGCAATCACCTCATCTGCACCTCTTGCCTGATCCAAGGCCCAAGCCTTGTCCACGGTGATAAAGGCCCCGATGCGATCATCATATGAATCGATCCGATCCAGCAGTGCCTGGGTCAGCTCAACAGAAGAAATTTTCCCCTGGGATAGAAGTTTTTGGGCCGTGGCTATGGTAAGTGTATGTAAATCCATTTTTAGTTTTTTCCTTATGTATAAAAAAGCGCAGGCTATAAATATAGATTTATTTCACAACCCGGGGCACCAGGTAAAAATCATCATCCCGCTCGGGTGCATTGGCCAGGGTCACATCAGGTCCCGGGGACACCCCAAGGCAATCTTCCCTCAATACATTGTTTAAAAATGCAGCACCCGATGAGGGGATTACCCCTTCCACTACTACGTCGCTCAGCGTATCTATATAATCCAGGATATGACTTAATTGTCCGGAAAGTACCTCTTTCAAGGGCTCATCAATATCCAGCCGGGCAAGGTGGGCCATCTTTTCAACTTCATCCTTTGATATCTTCATTGTTATTCCTTCTTTATAATCATACCGTCAATTTTGGCTTCTTTTAATTTTCCAAGGTATCGGCTTGCGGCATCCCTTGTTGTAAAGGATCCCACCCGTACCCGATACCAGGTCACCCCCCCATTTTTTCCCAGGGCCCGATAGGAAGCGAATCCTTTTTTTTCCAGAAGTGCCATGCGGGTAACTGCATCGGCAAAAGCGTTATAGGCCGCCACCTGAATGGTGTAAACCCCTTTAACAACATCCTTTTCCACAGGGGATTCCTTGATTTTCACCGAAGAATCATCCCCCTTGGGTATCTTCTTACCCGTCACTTTTTTCCGGGGTACTTTGCGAAGGATGTCTTCAGATACCGCTTTTTTGTCCTTGACCACAACCTCTTGTTGGACCCGGACCTTCGGATCTTGGGTCTTGCCCCCCTTCCCTAATCTTCCGGGGACACTTAAAACACGTTTATTCAGGGTGGCTGTTTTCATGCTGGTCTTAACCGGGATCACCTGGGCGACAAGCGACCGCGTCAAAAGAGGCCCAGCCTCTTTTTTGGGAATAATCTCATTGGGATTATTTTTTTTCCCTGAGACCTCCTGTCGGACAGGTCTATTGAGGGCATCATAAAACTGAAGATCCATTTTCTCTTCCGGATCATCGGTTTTTCCAAGCTGCAAAATAGTTTCCAGGCGTTCATGGAAGGGCTTTGTATCAAACGTCACCGGGGAAGTTCCCCGGCCAACCAGGATGCCCAGAAAAAACATCCATCCCCCAATAAAAAGATAAACAGCGCCCCTTACCCCCCCTTTAAACAGCAACATAGGACTACATTCTTTCCGGAGCTGAAACACCCAGCAACCCAAGACCATTTCGGATTACTTTTTTAACCGATAAAACCAGGGCCAATCTACCTCTGGAAAGCGCCTTGTCTTCTGTGATCACCTTGTGTTTATTGTAATACCCATGAAATGCCGATGCAAGGGACATCAAATAGGTAAATATCACATGGGGATGAAGGGACTCAGCACTTTTTTCAACCTGTTCTGCAAACCCGGCCAGAATTTTAATCAGATTTATCTCTTCTGGAGCCGTCAGCAACCCAAGGCTCTCTCCCTTTTGAAAATCGATGGCCTCAACCAGCCCCTCTTCTTTTGCTTTTAAAAGGATCCCTGTAATCCTGGCATGGACATATTGCACATAGTAGACCGGGTTATCGGAATTTTTTTGTTTGGCAAGCTCTAGATCAAACTCCAAACCTGAATCATAACTGCGGCTCAAAAACATGAACCTTGCCGCATCCTTACCCACCTCATCAACAATATTCTTTAAGGTAACAAACTCCCCGGACCGCGTTGACATCTGGACAGGTTTGCCCCCCCGAACCAGATTAACCAGCTGAACAAGAATCACTTCAAATTGTTCACTTTTTCTGCCCGCGGCCACCACAGCAGCATCAATCCGTTTGATATACCCATGGTGATCCGCTCCCCACACATCAATCACCCGGTCAAATCCCCGATCATATTTTTCTTTATGATAGGCGATATCCGAGGCAAAATAAGTGGTCAGCCCATTGTTCCTGACAACCACCCTGTTTTTTTCATCCCCGAAATCCTCGGTGCGAAACCAGAGCGCCCCCTCATTTTCATAGATCAAATCTTTTGCCTTGTAATCTTCAATGGCTTTTTGCACGCTGCCTGAATCAAAGAGACTCTGCTCACTGAACCATTGATCAAAATGGACACCAAAATCACCCAAATCCGATTTGATGCCTCCCAGTATTTCTTTGGCAGCAAACTTTGCACACAAGGAAATTGCCGTTTCTTCATCCTGGTCAGAAAATGCGTGGCCCTTTTTGTCGAGCAACTCTTTGGCAAGATCCTTTATATAATCCCCCTGGTAGCAATCATCGGGGAACTCAATTTTTCTTCCTTCCATTTCCAGAAGCCTGAGCCACACCGAGGTGCCAAGGGTCCGAATTTGCCGGCCGGAATCATTGATATAGTATTCCTTCTGGACAT
>CAXHYW010000298.1:0-5372 GCA_964021475.1 uncultured Desulfobacteraceae bacterium
GGAAAAGAAGTGTATAAATTTTCTCATAATGCAGGCGACATATGTCAGGGGGCAAAACGGCCCACAAAGGAAGTTTGCCGGCAATAAGGACCATGGTTCTGTAAAATTCATCTTTGAGTATCATACCCTGTGCCGTGCCTGAACCATGAAAATTGGCATGTCCAAAATTATTAAATTTGGCTTGCTGGGTTTCAACGATAAAAAAATGGATTTCCGTCCTGAAACAATCCTGTGCCCAGATCTCCAATTTTTCAAGCTTTTTTTCAAGGGCATTTTTCATTGGCATGTCATACTTGTCATCAATGCAGACCCAGTAATCAATATCAGAAGAGGCGTTCTGAGCAATGGAACCGGTACTGCCGATGGTAAACAACCCTTCTATGAAATAGGTTTCCGGCCTTTTTAACAAGGGTTTGACATGGCCAAGATACCTGCGACACCTCTCTTTGGCCAGGGCCGATGGCAGATATTCACAAATCCCGTGGGGGGCCTTGTGCTGGTGTGCATTATACCCGGGGAAACTCAGGTCTTCATGAATCATCAACGGAATAAGTTCAAAGAGATCATAGGTTTTTGGAGAGAGCAAATCACAGGCAGCAATGAGTGCATTTCGGTTTTTTGTTATGAATTGATGTTTGCCGTAACCCGTAAAATTTGCAAAGATCAAATGGCATATTTTTTCCATAACCGGGGTAGCAAATCCGGGTATCGTCCCGTTAAAGGAACTTGAATATCCGGATATTAAATCCGGATAATCTGTTCTGACCCCAGCTATTTGATAAAAAGGACCGATGCAGTTACGGGTTGTTATATCGAAAAATTTTGTCTGGTCTAAGAGACTATTTTTAAAACTAACCTCAAAAAATTTTGTTGCCGTAAATAGGGCGCCAGAAAGATTTGCCTGTTCAAACCGAATTTTTGAAACGACGGATTCTGAAAAAATAGAATCTTTCATATCTGAAGAAAAAAAGTCGCTCTGATAGAATACCGCTTTTTTAAAACTACACCCCCTGAAAGTTGAATATTGTGCCCGGGACTCGATGAAGACGGCATGGTCAAACCAACAAGATTGAAACCGGGCATTCCTCAGATCTACTTTATAAAAAACCACTCGTTTAAAGGAGGAATCAGTAAAAACAGTCCCGGAAAGATTGCAGTCTTCAAAGAAACTGCCATCCAGCGTGAAAGACAGGGTGGAATTAATTGCGTTTGAAAAATCGTTTTGACTAAAAAAATGATCTTTAAATTGAATGTAGTGGGAGTAGACGCCTTGTTTGAGTTCCTTTTTCTGGGCTTTTTCAAACCGGATAAATAATTTTTCACAAGAGAGAGTACTCGCCATTTTTGCTTTTTTCAGTCTGCCCAAGGCCTTAGGCACAAATGAATGCAACTCAGATGATTCTTTTTTCATCCAGATTCTGATTTCCCCGGACAAAGAGGTCTCCCCAGCCTCGTTCAAAAGTTCCAAAAGAGCGTGGGGCTGTCTTTGGATAAGTCCTTTTACCATTGCCTTAAACAGATGAATTCCAGATGTCATATACCAGGATGGGTTTTGGGACAGATCCTGGGAAAATAGAAAGGTTATCCGGGAAAACGAAGCAATCTCCTCCAAAATAGCGTTAATCTGATCCGGCCGATTAACCTTGACGCTCTCCATCAGCTGATGGGGCGGAAAGCGTAACGAAGGGACCAGGGCTTTGAATGCTGCCATGGATTCATTTGCCGGCTTTTCATAAAGAATACGCAAAATGATCTGGGTGAGATCGGAATAGGTATCAGGGATGGCGTTTTCAATGATATTCAATGCCGCAATTCTCACCTCTGAATCCGGATCATTTTCAAGGATATGGCGGATAAAGGTCTGGTCTATAAGCGGATCGAACATGGCAAGGGATAATAAAGCACTTTTCCTCACGTCCGGATCAGACGACATTAATTCTGTATTGACAATGGATTCGGAATTTAAGGTCGCCTGATCCAGGTTGCATAGAAAGGGGTCAGGATACCGATTCTGCTTAAAAAGACCTGCATAATACTCTAGGATAGCAGACCGGGATTTTGTTTTTTTAAGAATACGTTTAAAAAATCGCGCATGCTCCCGCCTTTTTGAAAGACTCGCACCCAGATACTGATCCACAAAAGCAAGATTTATTTCGTCCGAGAAAAAAGCGACCTGACTTTTCAAATAGGGTCTTGTTATGAATCTATCCTGCCAGATCCGCCAGGCATAAAATGAACCTTTGATACCGGTCCCGATAAGGATGTTAAAAAAAAACACCACATCATTCTCTGTGACCCGTTTATTTGACTCGATTTCATTGTAAATATGGGCTGAAAACAGGGCGGATTCCCTAAGGGTATCTAAATATTTCTGGTCATCTTCAGGAGATTCCAGATCACTTATAATTTTCTTTTGAATATCCCAAAGACTTTGTCTGGCCATTTTCCGAACATCAAGATTATAAGATGAAAATGCGGCCAGCACAGGGAGGACACCTTTGGAAGGCGGAAAGGTGCCAGCATTGGCAAGAAGACTATTAAGTTGATAAAGGCCTATTTTCATATACGTTTGCTTGCAATAATATTGGTAGAATCTATTATCATACGACTATTATGCTGGTATTGTAAAGAAAATCTGGTAATATCCGCCCGGAATTGCAATAAACGATAATGATGACAATTATATTTTGGGGAATGGTATGGGACTGACACCTACAGACGAGGATCGACTGAAAACTTTTCTGGAGGGGATTAAAGCCAAGACGGAGAACTTTCTGGGGTATCCTGTGTCAAAAGATTTTGATTACAAAGATCTTTATGAATTTTTAAAATATCCCTTGAACAACCTGGGGGACCCCTTTACCCCCAGCACCTGGAAGGTGGACACAAGAGAGTTTGAACGGGAAGTCATTGAGTTTATGGCAAAGCTTTTCAGGGCTGACGAGGATAATTTCTGGGGATATGTTACCAATGGCGGAAGTGAAGGCAATCTTTACGGGTTATATCTGGCCCGGGAACTTCATCCCAAGGGGATTGTCTATTATTCCCAGGATACCCATTACAGTGTCAGTAAAAATCTTCACCTGTTAAATATGCGCCATATTATGATCCGGTCCCAGGCGAATGGAGAAATAGATTATACTGATCTGCTGGAAACCATGAGAATTCATCGGGATAAACCCGCCATCATCTTTGCCAATATCGGTACCACCATGACCGAGGCCAAGGATGATATTTTAAAGATTCGATCGATTTTGGATCAATTGGTTATTACCGAACATTATATTCATTCCGATGCCGCTCTTTGCGGCGGGTTGGCCCCTTTTATAGATCCCCGGGCCCCATTTGATTTCAAGGATGGTGCCGACAGTATTTCCGTGAGCGGCCACAAGTCTTTTGGGTCTCCCATACCCTGTGGAATCATCATTGCAAAAAAAAGAAACGTGTCCCGCATTGCCCGTTCAATCGCCTATATCGGCTCTTTGGACACCACCATCACAGGCTCTCGAAATGGATTAACCCCCCTGTTTCTCTGGTACATGATAAAAAAACAGGGAATTTCGGGTCTAAAAACACGGGTGGAACAGGCCCTTTCCATGGCAGAATATACCCAAAAAAGTTTGTGCCAGGCAGGAATAGCAGCCTGGCGAAATCCCAATGCCATAACGGTGGTGTTTCCGGAGGTTGCCGAAGGGATCAGAGAAAAGTGGCAGTTGGCCACAGCCGATGGGAATACCCACCTGATCTGCATGCCCAATGTCAGAAAAGACCAGATCGATGAATTTCTGGAAGATTTAAAACCAGATTTAAAACCAGATAAAAAAACGGATAAAATATGAAATATATTATGGTAATTCATAAAGACCGCAAAGGTCTGGTGGCACAAATCTCAGAGTTGCTGGGTCAGCACAGAATCAACATAGACTCCATCAATGCCAATTCCGAGGGTGGTTTTGCCCAAATACGGCTCTTTACCCCGGACAATGATATGGCGCTATCCATTCTCAATGAATCGGGCTTGAAAGCCGTTTCAGATGAAAACATTCTGGTGAGAATCGAGGATACCCCCGGCGCTCTGGGACGTATTTCACGCACTTTAAGTGAAAACGATATCGATATCCGGGCCATTACCATGATTGAACAAAATCAAGGATCAAACATTGTTGCCATTGTCACGGACCAGGATGAGAACGCAAGGAGGATTTTAAAAGATTCTTTGGTGAAATAAAAGATGAACCTCACGGGTTTTTCCATACAAGGATCAGGACTGGTTGTTTTCCCGCTTGAAATACAGTTTTTGATCTAATGCCGGTGGACAATAAAGTGGCGCCCCTTGATCTTCTTTGTGGAGAGTGCTTCCTGGGCCTTATCGGCGATACCGCTTTCAACGGCAACATAGGAATAAAACTCAAAGCAGTTGATCTTTCCCACACAGCTTCCAGGGATTCCCCCCTCTTGGGTCAGCGCCCCCAGAATATCCCCCGGCCGAAGTTTGGCTTTCCGCCCACCGTTGATGGAAAGGGTGACCATGGTTGGCAGACGACTTGCATCACTTGAGGAAACAAGCGATCCGACATCCGACACCTCAAAGCTGCTGCCCATCATAAGATTGATATCCTCCAGCCGGAAGCGCTCCTTGGGAGTCATCAGGGAAAAGGCCATTCCCTCTTGACCAGCCCGGCCGGTTCGACCGATACGGTGGGTATACACTTCTGATTCAAAGGGGAGATCAAAATTAATCACTGCAGAAAGCCCTGTGATATCAAGACCCCTGGCCGCCACATCCGTGGCCACCAGAATGGGGGTGCTGCCATTGGAAAAACGAACCAACACCTCGGTCCGGTCCTTCTGCTCAAGATCACCATGGATGGCCAGGGAGGAAAACCACTTTTTCCCCAAGAAATCAGAAAGATCCCGGCACTGACGTTTGGTATTACAGAAAATCAAGGTTGATGCTGGCTTGTGTGTAGATAAAATCTGTGCCACTACATCGGCCTTGGCCTCCCACTCGCATTCGTAAAAATACTGGCGAATGGCATTTTCTTCATGCTCAACATCCACCACCACCTGCTGGGCATTTTTCTGGAACCGGCCACTCAGGGCAAGGATGGGTCCGGGAAAGGTGGCGGAGAAAAGAAGGGTCTGGCGCTCCTCTGGTACATAACCCATGATTGCGTCAATGCTGTCGGCAAAACCCACATCCAGCATTCGGTCCGCCTCATCCAGAACAAGGGTGGTCACATTGGCAAGGTTCATGGACCCACGATTTAAATGCTGTTCAATGCGCCCGGGAGTTCCCACCACAATATGGGCCTGATGCTCCAGGGAAATTTTCTGGGGCAGAAACGGCACCCCGCCGCAGATGGTCACAA
>CAXHYW010000299.1:0-5371 GCA_964021475.1 uncultured Desulfobacteraceae bacterium
AATTTGTACAATAGGGACACTTCATGGCCGCCTCTTTTATTTAAAGCTGGTATTTTAAAGCTAATATTTAAAACCAATAATTAAAGCTGAACAAGATCCACTTTTGCCTGATCAAACATTTCCAGGGACAAAGGATCATCATACCCTTCCTTAAAATAGACTGTTTTGATTCCGGCATTAATAATCATTTTGGCACAAATGGAACAGGGCTGAGTGGTGCAATATAATACAGAACCACTCACGGATATTCCATGGTAAGCGGCCTGGATAATCGCATTTTGTTCGGCATGGACCCCCCGGCACAATTCATGTTTTTCCCCGGAAGGGACATTGAGCTGTTCCCGGAGGCAACCGGTTTCCTTGCAATGGGGAACATTGGCAGGCGCTCCATTATACCCGGAACACAAAAGTCTCTTTTCTTTTACAAGCACGGCCCCGACTTTCCGCCGGGTACAGGTGGATCGGCTTGCCACAAGATCTGTGATGCCCATGAAATATTCATGCCAGGAAGGTCTTTGGGAAGAATTAGACGTCATATCTTTTTGTTTCCTAGGAAAACTATTCTCATTTGGGAATCTTGGCATAAAGGGGATACTGGCTGCAAAGATCTTTGACTTTGGCAGCTGTCGGCTCCACATTGGCTTCGTCATCCAGGATATCACAGATATACTGGGCAATTTTTTGGACAGCCTCCTGTCCCATACCCCGGGAGGTCACCAGAGGCACACCAATACGGATACCGGAAGTGACAAAGGGAGAACGAGTTTCATTGGGTACTGTATTTTTATTCACCGTGATATTGGCCCGGCCCAGTCTTTCTTCAGCTTCTTTTCCGGAAATATCCCTTTGGCTGAAATCCACCAACACCAGATGATTATCCGTTCCATTGGAAATAAGCTTATAGCCTCGTTCCATAAGAACGGTGGCCAGAACCGCACCATTTTTAATCACCTGTTTTTGGTATTCCACAAAGGTAGGTGCAAGTGCCTCTTTCAAGGCCACTGCCTTGGCAGCGATCACATGCATCAAGGGACCTCCCTGGATACCGGGAAAAATCTGGCTGCCGATCTGCTTACCGTATTTTTCAGAAGAAAGGATCAATCCGCCCCGGGGACCCCGCAGGGTTTTGTGGGTGGTTGAAGTTATCACATCGGCAAACCCGACAGGAGACGGATGAACACCACCTGCCACAAGACCTGCTATATGGGCCATATCCACCATAAAAATGGCACCCACGGAAGCGGCAATTTCTGAAAACCCCTTAAAATCGATAATCCGGGGATAGGCACTGGCACCGGCCACAATCATCTTGGGTTTATTTTTTTTGGCAAGGGTCTCCACCTGATTCAGATCAATCATCTGGGTATCCTGGGAAAGCCCATAATGGGAAAAGTCATATAATTTACCGGAAAAACTCACCTTGGCACCATGGGTAAGATGCCCCCCATGGGAAAGATCCATGGCCAGAACCCGATCTCCGGGATTTAAAAACCCGAAATAAACCCCCATGTTGGCCTGGGATCCAGAATGGGGCTGGACATTGGCATATTCAACACCAAAAAGTCGCTTCACCCTTTCTATGGCCAGCTCTTCGGCCTGATCAACAAACTCGCACCCCCCGTAATACCGCCGGGAAGGATAACCTTCCGCATATTTATTGGTTAGGATGGAACCCTGGGCCTCCATCACGGCGGGGCTTACGGTGTTTTCAGAAGCGATGAGGTTCAACCCATACTCCTGGCGAACCGATTCCTTTTCGATGATCTTGGCTATTTCCAGATCACTTGTCTCAATATATCCCATACAAACATTCCTCCTGAAATCCAGGATTCCCATCTTAAAAGATTGCAGTTATCACAAAGACATTGCCGTTAGCACAAAAGCATTGCAGCTATAGCAAAGGGTGAACCGCATCTGGTATCTAAAATCCTATAGATCAATACACTGGATTCGATCCAGATGCCTTCCCCCCTCAAATTCAGTCTCAAGCCATGTCCGCACTAGTTCAAAGGCCAGCACATCACCAATAATACGCCCGCCCATCACCAGAATATTGGCATCATTATGAATTCGGCTCAGTTGGGCTGAGAATACGTCGGAACACAGCGCTGCCCGAACTTTGGGAAACCGATTGGCCACCATGGACATACCAAGACCCGTGCCGCAAAGCAGAATCCCCCGGGAAAACTGACCGCTGGAAACAGCAGAGGCCACCTTCTTCCCGTAATCCACGTAACTTACCGATGCCTCACTGTGCGCACCGGCATCTTCAACCCGATACCCCTTGCTGAGGAGAAGGCTTTTGATCTTTTCTTTTAGCCCAAAAGCCGCATGATCACTGCCGATAATAATGGCATTGTCTTGTTCCATTCCTGTCTCTTCCTTGGATTAAGATTTTGTTTTGATAAAATCGATGATATCCTGGACGGTTGCAAGCGTTTCTGCAGCGTCATCATCGATTTCGATGTCAAAAATTTCTTCCATGGACATGACAAGTTCGACAATTGTCAAAGAGTCTGCGCCGAGATCTTCAATCAAAGAGGCCTCTGGCACCACATCTTCTATATCAATATCAGGAATCTTTTCTACGATCACTTTCCTTACTTTGGTTTCAATAGTCAAGACATAGACTCCTTTTGGCTATTTTTATTCTTCGTCTGCTTTGGCTTTAATAGTTCTTCCCTTGTAGACACCGCACTCAGGACAGGCCGTATGGGGGAGCTTGGGTTCCTGACATTCCGAACAGGTTGAGATTGTCGGTGCGGAAAGTTTGTAGTGTGTTCTTCTTTTCCGGCCTCTTGCCTTGGAGTTCTTTTGCTTTGGTACTGCCATTGTTCTCTCCTAACTATTTTATTTTGCTTGTTATTTTACTTTAATTACTCTCACCTGCCACCAAACACATAAAACAAACATATCTACTCCAATTTGGAAAAACTGTCAAGACATTAAAGATTCAACCACCAGGTTTTCGTCTTCTTCCTATTGCCCAATGACTGGTTTTGTGATACTTAAACGCTCGAATTTACAGATAAAATTTTTTAAATTTTGGAGAACATATGGACACAATCATTACACGGTTTCCCCCCTCCCCCAGTGGCTACCTTCACATCGGTGGTGCCAGAACCGCATTGTTCAACTGGCTGTATGCCAGAAAAACCAAGGGAAAATTTGTTTTAAGAATAGAAGACACAGACGAGGCAAGATCCACTGAAGAATCGGTCACCGCTATTCTGGATTCCTTGAAATGGCTTGGAATAGACTGGGATGAAGGACCCTATTTCCAGACCCAGCGATATGATATTTACAACGCCCATATCGAAAAATTGGTGAAATCGGGCCATGCCTATTATTGTTCCTGCACACCCGACGAGGTCAATGCCATGCGGGAAGAGGCCAAGGCAAACGGTAAAAATCCACAATACAACGGCCGTTGCCGGAACCGCAAGCTTACCAAGGATAGCAACACCGTGGTCAGATTAAAGACCCCGGATACCGGGGTCACCGTGGTTGAGGACGTGGTCAAGGGAAATACCGCCTTTCAAAATAGTGAAATAGATGATTTCATCATCCAGCGAAGCACGGGGGTTGCCATGTATAACTTGGCCGTTGTGGTGGATGATTTGACCATGAATATCAACACCGTTATCCGGGGGGATGACCACCTGGTCAACACCCCGAAACAGATATTGATCTACCAGGCCCTGGGGGCGGATTTGCCTGTATTTGGCCACGTTCCCATGGTACTCGGGGCGGACAAGGCTCGTCTGAGCAAGCGCCATGGCGCCATGTCCGTGGGAGAATACCAGAAAATGGGATTTCTGGCCGATGCCATGATCAATTATCTGGTCCGCCTGGGATGGTCCCATGGGGATCAGGAATTTTTTGAAAGAGAGGACCTGATTGAAAAATTTGATCTGGAACACCTGGGCCGGTCTGCTTCCATGTTTGATACGGACAAGCTTCTGGCATTGAACGCCAAACATATCCAGGCCAAATCCCCGGAGCAATTAGGAGAGCATTTGTTGTTTCACTTAGATGCCCTTGGCATCCAGGCCGAAAATGATGCCTTTACCCAGGGCGTGATTGAAACCCTTCAACCCAGGAGCAAAACCCTGGTTGAAATGGCCAGGGCAGCTGTTTTTTATTATAAGGATAAAATTGAGTTCGATGAAAAGGCTAGTAACAAATTTCTTACACCGGAAATGGCGGACATGCTTAACAATGCGGCAAATGCCATAGAAGCGCTTTCCGACTATACCCAGGAAAATCTTGAGAATCTGTTCAAACAGATCATGGAAGAGACGAACATAGGGTTTGGCAAAATTGCCCAACCCTTACGGGTGGCCATCACCGGCACCACCGTAAGCCCCGGTATATTTGAGATGTTGTTGGCCCTGGGCCAGGGCAAAACAATTGAACGGATCAGAGAGGCTGTCGCGCTTATTCAGGCCCGGCCATAAACAAGCCCTGAATATCCCACAAAACTGTCCGACCCCGAGCGTTCAAAACTGGTGGCGTAGTCAAGCTCAATTGCCTTGACTGCGCCATTTTTTTTGCAAGCAGCCAGGGTTGCAGCAACCGCTCCCGGACAGCACATGTTTTTATGGTCCTGTCCCTGGGATAGAACACTATCCACATCCATATCCGTCATTGCCCGGATAGCGTTCCGGTCATTTTCCATTGACACCCAATCAACTGCCTTTTGCCCACAGCCTGCCGGGGTAAACCCGAAATCAGGCCCGTAATGGGTCATATCCGTGGAACCGATGATCCGTATATGGCGGGAAAGTTTTTTTGCTTCTTGTGCGGCCATGCCCCCGATGATGGCGGCAAGACCATTGGGCGGCACCCCAGCCACCACAATTTTAGCTTGGGGGAAAAAATATTTAATAAAGGGATATTGCAGTTCCAATGTATTTTCATCGGGAAATTTTTCAGGAGATCGTTTCCGGATACCGACACCAGCGGCAATATTATCCGTCAATGCCTGGTCCACCTCAATATCCCCAAAGGGAGTCTCAATCATTCCATGGGTCATGATAAAGGGTTCAGATTGCCGGTGCATATGGGCGCCAAACAAAAGGATGGTATCAATGTCAAAATCCCCGCCGGGAACAAGAGAAGCGATCACCCTGGCGGCGATACTGCCGGAAAAATGCCAGCCAGCATGGGGAACAACTCCGCCGACAAAATCCCCATCCAGTTTTCCCTGGCCCTCCCCAAGGTATTGCTGGATGGCGGTTTCGCACTCCTTAGACGTGCCGGGATACCAGGTACCGGCAAAAACGGCTCGTTTTTTTTCCATGGGTTTCTCCCTATTTTATATAGCTATTTTATCTGGCTGTATTATCTGGCTGTATTATCTGGCTGT
>CAXHYW010000300.1:0-5363 GCA_964021475.1 uncultured Desulfobacteraceae bacterium
AAACTGCCACTGACCTGTTCACGAACAGGTACCTGCTGTCATGCCAAAACGGTCAGGCTGAACCCGTGGGAACTTGCGTGTCTGGCTGAAGCAAAAGGACTTAGCCCCAAAGAGTTTCGTGATCGTTACTGCGATTTTGGCGGCATCCATTTACATTTTGATGGGGCACCCGGCTGGAGACAGCAGGCGGCGTGCAGCCAGTATCTACCTGATTTTGGATGCAGCGTGCATTTGGGGCGCCCATTGGCCTGCCGGCTATATCCTCTGGGTCGGAAGCGGCAGGGTGAAAAACTGTACTACATCCACCAGGGAACTGTTTTCCCCTGTTTGGACGGGTGCCCGGAAGTCTTGGATCTCCCTCAATTGAGTGTTGCCGCCTACATAAAAGGACAGTCCACAAAGCGCTTCGAAATGGCTCAAGATAAATATCTCGAACTGATGGAAAGTATAGCGGATGTCGCTTTCGCCCTATTGCTGGAAACTGGTTTGGCAGAATCGGGTGACAAGAAGACATTGCGTCTCTGGCGTAAAATGGGTAAAGAAGCGCCCGAACAATTGACAAAACAGCTGGGTCCCGAGTGGATCGACCGGCTGATGCTCCCTGAGTTAAAGGATTGTCTAAATGATCCCCTGACGTTTGCTGACCAACATTACGAGCTGCTCTTGTCGAAAATTCAAGAATCATTCGGCACACTGGACAAACTCACCGATTTTTCCCAAGCATCGACATTAATCATGGGACTTGCGCTGCACCTTGGCCGTGGTCTGGGTGCAAATCCTGAACAACTTGCCGAACACTGGATCAAAACTGCAAAAGAACATGGAGCGCTTGAATAGGGACATCCATGGCCGTTGGAAAAATACGGATACTACTCCCAGAGTTCCTGAATCAACTCCCGGCTCAGATCCAGATATTTGAGTTGCATCGGATCATTGCAGAAGATTTCCAAGGTAATGGTACCATCGTATCCGCTTGCCTTTAATGAATTCACAGCTTTTTCCCAATTCACGGTTCCGATCCCCAAGGGCATATGATCATCTGATCTGGATCGGTTGTCAGAAAAGTGAACATGCTGGATGTACTCTCCCAGTTCTCCGCAAAAAACCTCATGATTATCGACACCGAAGTTTGTGTGTCCGAAATCCAGATGCAGTTTTAACCCCGGCACTTCTGCCAGTAAGTTTTTAAAGGTGGAAACTCGGTCAAAAGGGGCTTTATAGTTTTCTAATACCATTGTGAGCCCATATGATGCAGCCATTTCAACAATGGGTTGCAATGCCTCTATCTGGAATGAGACCAAATCTTTTCCCATGGCTGGCGGACAAAAATAGCAGGGATGAATATTCATGACCTTCGCACCCAGGGCGGAAAATATCCCTGCACATCGCGCAAGTTCCTTAAGGCAGGCGTCTCGGACTCCCTGGATTGGATAGGCGTGTGGAAGGCAGGGGTCGGTATGCCCGGTGATAGATAAGCCATAGGAATCAAGGATCGGCCTCAATTTAGTAATATCAACCGTGATGGCGTCAGGACCTTCGATGGTTAAATCCAAAAAGTCGAAACCGGCTTTACCACAGAACGCGGCCTCATCATAAATTGATTTTAACGGGTTGTTCATTATTCCCATTTTCATCGCACTTTCCTTAATTTGAAGGGCACTCAATTGAACTGGTAAGCAATATTTTATCATAGGGAAACGAAAATTTAAATGAGGAAATTCTCTATTTACCGGCAAGGCCTCCAAATAATAAAAAAAGCCTGCACAGCAAAAATAAGTGTTTGGGCCGGAAGCAACATTTGATTTTTCAAAAACCATGGTATAAGATATTTTTCTTAAAATATTATCATAAACCTTTATTTAGAAAGTTGATTGATACGTATAAAGTCCAACACCCTGGAACCAACAGAAAACGACACCAACAACGCCTCATTTCCCCTGCCGCTACTTTTGCTGTTATCTTTTCAACATGTGGTTATTCTTTTTTGCGGCATCATTATTGTGTCGGTGATGCTGATCAAAATTTACCATTTTCCAGCAGCCGAAGGATTTCGTGTTCTGTTCATCACCACCCTGTTTGCAGCTTTAGGTACGGCATTCCAGGTGGTACGATTCAAAAGATTCGGTCTTGGACGGCACATATTCATGGGAACCAGCGGCCCGTTCCTTGCCTGTGCACACATGGCCATCGTTTTTGGAGGACCCGCCCTGCTCTCCAACCTGGTATTCATGTCAGCCCCTTTCCAGTTTCTGTTCAGTTATTGCCTTCGCTTTTTCCGCCATATCCTCACCCCCACTGTGGGTGGTGTTATCACCATGCTGGCTGTTTCGGGCCTGTTAAAGGATTCTATTTTAACCTGGTGCGAAAAACCCCATATTACGGGACAGGCTGCGTTTATTGATATTGCCATCGGTGCCGTCATCATTGCAGGGATGGTATTTTCCGAATGGATTTTGGAGAAAAAATTCCGCCATTGGAGCCTGGTTCTGGGGCTTTTGCTGGGCTCTTTTCTGGCCCTGGTACTGGGCCAGGTAGACCTGAGCCCCATGGATTCCATAAAATTTTTCAGTATGCCGGATAAATTGTGGGTCGGATTTGTGTTCAAATTCGACCTCCACCACTGGATGCTGTATCTCTCTTTTATTATGGCTGTTTTTGTCAGTTCCATCAAATATTCAGGGGATGTTATGGCTCTTCAAAAAGTGGAGGACCCCCAAACCAGAAAAGTGGATTATGACGGACTTCAGGGCGGACTCTATGCCAACGCATTAACGGCAACACTCTCCGGACTTGCCGGGGGATTGCCTTCAACCTCCCATGCCCCCAATATCCCGGTCATGGAAATGACCGGCGTTGTTTCCAAACGGGTGGCCATTACCGGATCTCTCATGCTTGTGATTCTGGCATTTTCGCCAAAGGCATCCATGGCCCTTCTTTGCATCCCCGCCCCGGTACTATGGCTGTGGGGCTTGTCCTTGTAAGCCATCTTTTTTCCACTGATATGCGGTTGGGGGCCTATGGCGATCTGAACTTCAAAAATGCGTTTATTGCGGGTTTATCCATTTGTTCCGGCCTTGTCATGGAAAGCGACCTGTTCTTCCCCCAGGCATTTCCTGACTATCTAACCCCTTTTACCACCAACGGATTTGCCGTGGGAGGAATGGTGGCTGTATCCTGTTCCAGGTCAAGGACAAAGGGGATAGAATCAATGTCGAAATCCAGGGGGGAAACCGAATCAAGACGGTGGATGATGCCTATCTGAAAAATATTGGGCTGACCCTGTTCTCAAAACTTGCAAAAGATATAACCCATTTCCATATTACCAACTATACCTATATTCGTTTTCCATTATGAAAGAATGAGCCTACCGGTGTTATCTTGTTCTTATTTCAGGATGTCTGTTGCCAGGATGCCGGGACATGTCCTGAATATCCTGACCGGTTTCGGTGGCATTTTTGGCAATCCCAGCCCGGGACGCCCCTGGCCAGATGTACCGCCGAATCAATTACCGGAAGCGTTTACTGACATTACTATCCTCCGCCAGTTCAAATAGGGAACACTTAAAAAAATGGTATAGCTATTTTTTATCAAAAATACCAAAAAACCAATATGAAATAATTGAGATTATGGTTATCATACCGATATCGATGATTGTTCTACTGGCATTTTTTCCACAAAAGCCCCCCTTTTGTAATGATAGCCCGCCCGTTTACCTGCCGAATATGAACATATAGGGCTTCATCTTTAACATGTGGAAACACCGGCTTAAAATCCAGCCAAAAACACCGTTTAAAAATCAGCCACCCAAGTTCATGAACGCACCTGTGTAGCACTGGTCATAAACCAAAGTTAAAAGTCCCCCTATTCAGGTCCGGATAGAAGGACCCTATTTGTTTTCAGTCATTTTTTTATAATTTCTTTCGATAGCTATCCCCCTCCATTATAAGGATATCAGAGTTGTAGACGAGACGGTCGGCAATCGCTGTGGCAACAGTGGTTCCGTCAAAGATGTTCCCCCATTTAGCAAACGGCAGATTTGTCGTTATGATAGTGGACTTTTTTTCATGCCGTGCGCTGATCACTTGGAAAAACAGGTTTGATCCCTGCCTGCCCAACGGAAGATAACCGATTTCGTCACAGACAAGAATGTCCTGTGATTGGTAGTATTGTAGCTTTTTCAACAATGTGTGATCTGTTTTTACCGCCACAAGCTGATTGATCATATCCATGGCTGTTGTAAAAAGGGTTTTAATCCCTGCCTGGGTGGCAGCATATGCAATACACCTGGCTATAAAGGTTTTACCGGTGCCGGGATTGCCGATCAGGATAGTATCTTTCTTATTCTGGATAAACCCAAGATCCATAAGATTTAAGATCAGATTTTTTTGCTTCTGCCGGGACTCATGGTGGGTGAAGTCAAATTGATCTATGGTTGTTTTTTCTCCCAGCGTTGACTGTTTAAACCTTAAAATGATCCTGGCTTTTTGCCTACAGACGATCTCGGTTTCAAGCAGCCGATCAATGGGCTGAAGGGCAGACAGATTATTCCGGACACTTTGATCTAAAATATCGGGCAGATTCAGTGCACAGTTTTTCAGGCGAAGCGATTTAAATTTATCAATTACAGCATCCATTATTTTCTCTTCCTCCTTTTAAGTGCAATGGCATCGTATTCAGCAAGGTTGGGCTTGGATAGACGGATTTTATTGAGATCTTTGTTTTTTAAGGTCACAGGCTGGTGACGGATTGTAGGGGTTCTTTCCTGGTAGAGGATGTTTTGGATATAAGCAAATCCATAAAGTTTATGCGTTAAAGCCTTTTTCAAGGCATATATCAGCGATGAGGTGCCATAGTCATCGTTCAAGATTAACAACCGGTCCACTGTTTTCTTCAATGGCTGAGATGCATATGCAAGCTTCTCAAGGTAATCCACGGCTTCCTGACCCAATGACATGAACACCATCATCTGTTTATCCATGAATACTTTTTTCTTGAGCTTGCGAACTTGCTCGCTGTGGGATGGCAGATCAATGCGTTGTTTTTTCTTCCAGTTTCTCAAGTGGGTAGCCACCAATTTCTCTTTGTAATAAACAGACAGGGTTCTACCATCAGCTTTGAGGGTTATGGATTTACCAACCAGCCTTGGCTGCACCGTATATACATTTGTGTCAAAACGGATGCCAAAATCTTTATATACCTTAAGTGTTTCGGTCTCCCGGAAGTCGAGTAATGGCTCAGGAAAGGGCTTTAGGCTCTCCTTCACAAATCGATGGGCTGGTTTTTCACAGGTGGTCTGGTGCAGTCTTTGGGCCTTGGTCATCGTTTCGGCCATCACTTTAAATCATAGCCTGGAAGGGGTCTAT
>CAXHYW010000301.1:0-5363 GCA_964021475.1 uncultured Desulfobacteraceae bacterium
GGTACCCACCCAGTATACTCCCTTGGCTGTGGCTTTTCCTTGATTGATTTTTCTTTCTTTCTTTTTTTTTTTAATGATACCGCGACCACCGAGATCTACCCATAGCGGCACACTCTTTCCCTACGCGACGCTCTTCCGATCTCACCCCCTTTGCCATCACCTGATCACAGGACATTTTCCAGAAATCAAAATAGTGAGTCCCTGGTAATTTATATTCCCACAAAATTTGCGGTATCTCAGTCTTATAATTTATAAACTCCCCACAACAGGGCCCAAGGGAAGGGGATATCCCTGCCCGGATATCCTTCGGGTTGCAATTAAAGTGATGCACCATCACATCGATGCAATTGCCAATAATATTTAGCACACTGCCTCGCCATCCGGAATGAACACCCGCAATCACATGTCGGCAAGGATCATAGAGCAAAACCCCCTGGCAATCCGCCACCTGGATCACAAGGGCAATCCCTGGCCTGTCTGTTGCCACCCCATCGGCAATAATGGGCTCCTGCCTTTCTTCTTTGGTTAACACATGGATGGTGTTCCCATGAACCTGGTTAAGATAAACCGCCTGTGAAGTTTCCATTTTTGCCAATATGCGAGCTCTGTTTTCCGCAACCGCACCTGGATCATCCCCAACGCTCAATCCAAGGTTCAAAGAATCAAAACACCCGGTACTGACACCGCCAAACCTGGCGAATACCCCATGGTGCAATTGGGGATACCCTTGAAAAAGGTCAAATTCAAATATCTTAATTGCTACACCTTCCCATAATAAAGACATCCGATGCGTTCAATGATCTTTGTGGTGGAAATATCGGGTTCCAGAACGATTCGTTCCACACACCCCCCGTTTTCTTTAACAAAATCAGCCCCGACAATCTGCTCTTCTGACCAGTCTGCCCCCTTCACCAGAATATCCGGGCAAATGGTTTCGATCAATTGGCCTGGGTCCGGGTCATCAAACAACACCACATGATCAACCGCTTCCAGGGCAGACATCACGCAAGCCCTGTGAACTTCTCCGATGACCGGACGTTTCTCTCCCTTGATCTTTTTAACCGAAACATCAGAATTGAGCCCCAACACAAGGATATCCCCCAGGTCAGCAGCCCTGGTAAGGTAGGAAACATGACCGGCATGGAGAATATCAAAGCACCCGTTGGTAAAAACAATTCTTTTTTTATCAGCCCGATAACCATGGGCCAACAATTTTATTTCATCCGAACTGACTATTTTTTTATTCATTTTTTATCCAGCTATTTTTTATCTTTACTTTTTTTTATCTTTCTTTATCTTTCTTTATCCATAGACATCAGATCGCCTGTCAGTGATACAGGGAATCAACAGGCGTGCCCGGCTCACCCGTTCCATTTCAATGGTTGCCACGGCAATCTCATCAATGAGACCGGCATCCGCAACAATTTCGCCCAGGGGGTCCACCACCATGGACATGCCCGGGAACTTAAGATTGTCATCACCCCCGGTGCGGTTGGCACAAACCATATACAATTGATTTTCAATGGCCCTGGCCACGGCCAGGTGGCGCCAATGATGCTGCCGGGGCTCAGGCCATTGGGCAGAAACAATCACCATATCAGCACCTGCCAGAAAAAGATTCCGAGCCAATTCCGGGAACCGCAAATCATAACAGATCATAAGCCCTATTCGCCCAAGGGTGGTATCAAGGGTCACCATTTTGTCTCCGGCACCAAAGAACAGGTGTTCATGGGTGAGCCGAAACAGATGCAGTTTCCGGTACTTGCCCTTGACACGCCCGTCTGTATCTATGAAATACTGAGTATTATAGATCCGCCCCTCTTCCCGCTCGGGAAGACTGCCTGCAACGGCCATTCCCCGTTCTCGTGCAAACCTGGACAAGCGGTCCAGGATCGGACCGGTATGAACTGCATGATCTTTCAAACAGGCATTATCAAACCCGCAGGAAAACATCTCTGGCAACACTGCCAGACGGACACCCTGGGAAGCCAGGCGCTCAAGGTTTTCAAACACCCGGTCCATATTGGTCTCTATCTGCCCGTTGATGATATCAAACTGAACCACACCCGCTTTAAATTTAATCTTCAAGATCCATCACCCTTCTCTTCTTTGAACAAAATCCTCTGGTCCAAATTTAAAACCACAATATACACTCCCATTTTGCCCGTCAATCCTTTAAATAAAAAGCAACCCAGATACGGCCTTCAATCCAGAACCTTCGCAAATAAAACTTTTTGATCATCCTGTCTTAAGTATCCGTTTGTTACGGGTACATCATCAACAAATGAGTTACCGGGAGCTAAAAACAACACGTCCAATATGATAAAAATTTTACTAAAATCCATATTTTTCAAACCGGCTCAGGATACCCCGGTCAACTCCATGCTGGATTATAATACGGTTTTTACTTTTATAGTAGGGTTGACATGAAGAAGTACCTGTTGTACATATTGTATATTAAGTACAAAATATGGAGGTGATAAATGACCACAAAAATATCCACAGCAGACGCAAGAAAAAATTTTGCCGATATCGTTAATAAAGTGGCTTACGGCAATGAACCCATAATTTTAACACGCAGAGGCCAAGATGTTGCTGCTTTGGTTTCTATAGAGGAACTTGAACTGCTTCAGCAAATTGAGGATCATATTGATATAGAGGATGCCAAACAGGCCCTTGCCGGATCTGGAGAGAATATTCCTGCTGAAGAAGTCTGGAAACAACTGGGGCTTTGATTCATGACTTATTCTATTGAATTTCGGCCTGCTGTGTTGAAAAGTTTGAAGCGGTTCCCTAAAAAAGATTTGGTAAGGATTAAAAAAAAGGTAGAAGAACTTGGCCAAAATTTACCAGACCCAAATACCACCAAGATGAAAGGCAATAATTTTTTTCATAAAATTCGAACCGGAGATTATAGAATAGTATATGAAATCCATGATGATAGAGTGGTCATTCTGATTGTAAAAGTTGGGCATAGAAAAGATATTTACAAAGGGTGATTTAAAGTTTTCCAAAAGTTCCAAGTATTATAACGTTTAAGCTGAGTTGCCGGGGGGCCAAAAACGACACGTTCAGAATGATATTAATTTTATTAAAATCCATAATTGTAAACCAGCTCAGTATACCCCGGTCAACTCCAGCGCTGGGTTATGTTGGGTTAATTATTTCTCTTTTGTGATATGTGTTTTTCAGATAAAATTACTGCTTGTGCCGCTATTACATTTTTTCCATTATATGTGACTGATGGCGATCCATATAGGAGGTACCCCTCTTCAATCAATTCCGATATTCGTTCACAAAAACTTGAATCATCCTTTCCAGTAATAAGGCGGTATTTTAATTTTTTATCCATTTATTATTCCTTTGAAAGCAAACTGCCAATTTTTACATGTAATATTCAAAAAGATTGGCGAGAAAACGCTTATACGTTGTTTTCTATTTGTAAAATAGTTAAACATAACCATTTATTAACACGTCAACTTGCCTTGATATTTTTGAAATCCCGTTCTTAAGGAGTATAAAATAAATCCATGGGGTGCAAGGATTTATTATAAAACAGGCACAGGGTTGATAGGAGTTCCAGCAGAGGTCGGGGTGGGTTGCAAGCGCACAGTTGACGGCGATTTTGTACAGATTCTTAATGCAGTGGAGCGTTAAGAAAGACGTGCTGTTTGAGGACCCACTGGACCGCAGTTCACGGCTTTTAGCGGAACGAAATTTAGAAGCTGTCAAAATTGTTCCGTCATTGCGCTGCAACCCACCCCGGCCGGTACCGGCCAGGTGATAGCCCCACAACCATTTGCATCTGGTTTTACTTCTCAAATTTATATTGTCAATCCACAATTCAATTCACTGTGTGTACTTTAACTTTAGTTTCCACGCCCAGGTTCACATGAAACCCTCCTTAAATGTTCAAAGCAAGCGCCTTGTCAATTGAAACCAGTTCTGGTATTCTTTGTATATCAAGTTTTTTACAAACGCCTGACCCTTGCCCCCCTCTTCTTCTTCCGGCAACCTCCTCTTCTCGTCATATTTACAGTTGGCTCTTATTGGTTTTAAGCGCTTATTATCTTGACTTTTCAACCTGATTTCGATATTTTTTTTTATATTAGGGGAAAAAATAAATATGATTAATTATTATAGTACAAAACGGGGAACCACAAAACAATAAAACCAGAAAATATCTTTATACCTTATTATATCTAAAAGCATAGGGAGAAACCCATATGACACAAACAAATTCTTTTCTCAAAGGCAAACACATACTGGCCGTGGATGATGAATGGGACGTAATTGAAACCATTGAG
This sequence comes from uncultured Desulfobacteraceae bacterium, assembly GCA_964021475.1. Taxonomy (GTDB): domain Bacteria; phylum Desulfobacterota; class Desulfobacteria; order Desulfobacterales; family Desulfobacteraceae; genus NBML01. The sequence continues at coordinate 4,308 of CAXHYW010000301.1, forward strand.
GAAATCCTTGACCCTGCAATTGTGGATGTGGCCCAGGACTATGAAACCGCATCGGAAATGATCCTTCAGACCCGTTATGACCTGGCCATTCTGGATATCATGGGGGTGAACGGGATTAAACTTCTGGAAGAATGTGTATACCGAGATATACCGGCGGTGATGCTCACGGCAAATTCCCTCAGCCCCGATTCCCTGATGGAATCCATTAAAAAAGGCGCCATCTCCTATCTTGCCAAGGAACATTTAAGTGACCTTGACACCTTGATCAATGATCTTTTGGGCGCCCAGGATCAAGGGCAACCCACATGGAAACTATTGTTTGAAAAGTTAGGAAACCACTTTAACCTGCGTTTTGGCAAAAACTGGAAGGAAAGCGACCCGGCCTTTTGGGATGAGTTTGAAAAAAACTGGGGGATCTCCAAGGGCATCCAGGAAAGGCTTCTCCACAACCAGAACATTGTGGACAAGGGTATTTAATTATAGTGATATAACCAATTTATTTTATAATGAATATCGGCATTTTTTTTTGAGCATTTATATATGGTAGACCCTATATTATCAATAATTTAGGGTTCATTCAATGATCCTTGCAAATGACCACAATCAGCTTCCACTTTTCGATCCCTGGGAATTTCTGAGTCCCAGGCCTAGGAAAAGGTTTGATCAGTTCTGGACAGAAGCAGTACCTTCACACAAGTATCCATACGTTTATAGTCAACCGGAAACAGGGCTATGCAGTACATTTTGCCAAAATCAGCGAAGATGTTATTGGTAAATACATTCCAGAAAAAGCATTATCCTGTTTTTCCATGGCCACGCCTTCTGAAATCCGCCAAGACCCTGTCAAGCCAAAAGAAATCCCTTCTAATTCACTTCAAAACCCCACAATCCGGATGCAAGTTACAGCGGCCATAAGGGGCATCAAAAGTGAGGGTAATTTGATCTTTGAGTTTTTACGAGGCCATCAATAATATCCGAACAATTTTGGCAAAAAGAGCACCACGCTCGGGCAATAGGTTAAAAAGAAAAGCACCCCGATCTGGATGGCCAGAAAGG
>CAXHYW010000302.1:0-5354 GCA_964021475.1 uncultured Desulfobacteraceae bacterium
GCAGAGCCAACCAGGCTTTACAAGCTGCCCGAAACCAGTTGGAAGAGCGGGTGAAAAAAAGAACCATTGAGCTGAGCTATGCCAGAGAGCAAGCCGAAGCTGCCAACCAGGCCAAAAGTATATTTCTTGCTAACATGTCCCATGAAATACGTACTCCCATGAATGCTATTTTAGGGTATGCCCAAATCATGCGGCACGACCGAAACCTGACCCCTAAACAGCGTGAAAATTTAAGCATTATGGACAAAAGTGGTAAGCATCTTATTGCTCTGATCAACGATATCCTTGAAATGTCCAAAATTGAAGCAGGAAGAATCATCATAAAACCTAATACTTTTGATTTAAAGAGCATGTTGCAGGATATTATCCAGATGTTTACCATCCGGACCACCGAAAAAGGCATTGATCTTAACCTTGAAGCTGACCTAAGTACTTCCTTCCTGATTCACCAGGACGAATCCAAGATACGACAGGTGCTGATTAACCTTTTGGGCAATGCTGTCAAATTTACCCATGAAGGCCATATTGCCCTTGGTTTTAAATATAAAAATACAGATAAGCTGGCATCTGACCCAAAGGTGGGATCTCAGGTTCCACTCTTGCTTGAGTTTGAAATTGAAGACACTGGTATCGGTATTCCACTAGATGAACAGGAACAAGTTTTTGAAGCCTTTAACCAGGCCCAAACTGGTCTTCATACTGCAGGAGGGACAGGACTGGGCCTCACCATCAGCCGTCAGTATGCAAATCTTATGGGCGGAGACCTGATTTTAACCCAAAGCCGTGTCGATAAAGGAAGTATCTTCAGGTTTACGCTTTTGGCCAAGATCGGTAATCCAGAAGGAATTGGCCCGGCATCCAATTTTTTACCCGTGGAGAAACTTAAACCCGGTCAACCTGAGACCCATATCCTGATTGTTGATGACCGGTATTTAAACCGGGATGTTCTCTCCCAGATGTTGACCCGGGTAGGATTTGTTGTCCATACGGCAAAAAACGGCCAGGAAGCTGTTGAAAAGGTAGGTAAACTTAAACCCAGATGTATATTAATGGATATCCGCATGCCAGTAATGGATGGCGTGGAGGCTACAAAAACAATCAAGGCCATGCCTGATAGTAAAAATATATCTATTATAGCAGTATCGGCAAGTTCCCTGTATGAGCAGCAGGAAAAAATATTAGCCAATGGTGCGGATGCATTTATCAAAAAACCGGTAAATGAAAAAGAATTGTTCGAGGAACTGCAACGTTATCTTGGTATTGAATACATATATGGAGAAAAAAGGATCGACAGTCCCGGTGAAAATAAAACCGCTGTAATACATCAAACAGACATCATAAAGCTTCCTGAAGCTTTAAAGGAAAAATTGTACCAGGCGATCATTATCGGCGATATCGGTCAGCTAAATATACTAACGGATGAAGTGACAAAAATTGATGTAGTTTTAGCCCGAGCCATGGCAGAACGACTTGATAAGTTTGATCTTAAAACCTTGAAAGAATTATTTGATTCATAGGAGAAATAGCATGGGTGATAATAAAGAGAAATCGTCCATTCTCATCGCAGATGATAATCCAAACAACCTTAAGATCTTAAGCGAAACCTTGACTGGGTTTGGTTATGATATCCGTGTGGCAATGGATGGGAAGGCTGCGGTTGAAAGTGCATTTACCATAGTCCCGGACATGATTCTTTTGGACATTCACATGCCGGAAATGGACGGATACGAGGCCTGTAGAATATTAAAAAAGGATATCAGGACCAAAGATGTCCCCGTGATATTTATCAGTGCATTAAATGAGCAGTTCAACAAGATCAAGGCCTTTAATTACGGGGCTGTGGACTATCTGACCAAACCGATTCAGATGGAGGAAACAAAGGCCAGGGTTGAAATCCATCTGGAGCTTCGCCAGAATATAAAAGAGCTGAAAGAATTTAATAAAATTATGTTGGACAGGGAGATGCGGAACATTGAATTGAAAAAAGAGGTCAACACACTCGCATCGGAACTGGGAAAAGAAGCACCCTATCCGGAAATATGGAAATAGCAAATTTAAAGGAAGATCTATAATGGATAACTCTAATACCGGCTTTAGGTGGTCTGTTCCGTCTTCAAAAAATCTAATAATACTATTCTTGTTTGTTCTGATAACCGGTATAATATCCTTTCTGATGCTGGGAAAGGTTAAACATCAGATGGAAGCAAGTGTCCATGACAAGCTTCAAACGGTTTGTATGGCATCCCAAAGGGTTGTTTCTGCCTGGATAGAAGACAGACTGGATGATGTAGGACTTATAACGGATAATGATTCGGTAAAAGATCTTATCGAACAATTGCTTGGTGCCAATGCAAAGGGTGACGATGTTGTCATGCATCCGGCACAGAGAAAAATACGTGATCATTTCGCCCCTTGGCTCAAACAACACGACGCAAAAGATTTTTTTGTTTTCACCCCTAGGGGAAAAAGTATTGCCTCAACAAGGGATGAAAATATCGGAATAATTACGCCTGTCATAAAACAAGGACAGTTTTTCATCAAGGCACTCAACGGTCTTCCCCAGTTTATTCCACCGTTTAAATCGAAGGTAACATTATCAAATATAAAAGGAAAATTAAAGACAGGCGAACCGACCATGTTTATCATGGTGCCTTCCCGTGACAGGTTGGACAGGATTAATGTTGTCTTTGCAGTAAGATTTGATCCTTCAACAAAATTTTCAAAATTAGTCCATCTTGCCCGGTCCGGTGAAACGGGAAATTGCTATTCCTTTAACAGAGAAGGCAAATTCAATTCTGAAGGCAGATTTGATGACACCTTAATAAAATTTGGTATTATAGCGCCCCATACCCGGTCGATGCTTTCATTGTCTATTACTGATCCAGGCGGTAATATGTTGGCAGGATTTAAACCGGATATGTCAAGGGATAAAATGCCATTAACTTTTAGGGCCAAAAAAGCAGTTCTGGGTGAATCTGGATTTAATCTAAAAGGATATCGGGACTATCGGGGGGTTCCTGTCGTTGGGACATGGACATGGAACAAAAAATACAACTTGGGATTTGCTTATGAAATTGATGTGGCAGAAGCATACCAGCCCTATTTTACAGTTCACACAATCGTAATATTTACAAATTGTATCCTTATCTTCTTTTCTATGTCAGTTCTATTTATCAATGAAAGAAGCAGGATAGTTGCCACACGAGACAGTGAAATAATAGCTATGAGTGAAGCAAGGCTCACAAAAGCACAGAAAATTGCTAATTTAGGATATTGGGAACGTGACATTCCATTGAATATTTTAAAATGGTCTGATGAAACCTACCGGATTTTTGGACTCAATCCCCTGGAAAAAGTGGCCTCGTTTGAATTATTTGTGGAAATTATCCATCCTGATGACAGAGATTTGGTACAAAAGGCCTACTCAGATTCTCTGGCAAATAAAACAGGCTATGACATTGAGCACCGGTTATTATTAAAAAATGGAACCATTAAATATGTCAACGAGCGTTGTAAAACAGAATTTGATAAAAATGAGAATCCCCTGCGATCCCTTGGAACCGTCCATGATATTACAGAACTCAAACTTAAAGAAATAGAACTGGCCCAGTTAACAGAACGGTTTGAATTGGCAACCGACGCCGCTCTGGTGGGGGTTTGGGACTGGGATATTCAAAATGACATCATGATCTGGGACAGATCCATGTATGCATTGTATAGTATAGGCAAACATGAGTTTTCAGATAATTATCAAGGCTGGGAAGAAAGGATCCATCCGGATGACCTGACTGCTGTAAAAGCAAACCGTCAAAATGCGCTTAAAGGAATAAAACCTTATGATACGGTTTTCAGGATACAAACAAAAGATAATAAAACCAAATATATCAAATCGGATGCTACCGTATACAGAAATGATAACGGCGAACCGGTCCGAATGATCGGGACAAACCTTGACATCACCCAGAGCCATAAAAGTAAAAGCCAACTTAAAAAGCTGAATGAAGAACTTGAACAGCGGATTTATGAACGGACCCAGGATCTTGAAAAGGCACGAGCCGCTGCCATTAGTATCATGCAAGATGCCAACAAGCAAAAGGATAGGGCTGAGAAAGCCTTGACAGATCTTGAGCAGTCCCAAAAAGATCTGGCGACCAGTGAAGGCCGTTTCAGGGGGCTTGTGGAGAGTACCCATGATTTGATCTGGGAACAGGATGCAAATGGTGTGTTTACCTATATCAGTCCAACTGCGGAAGAGATATTCGGGCTTGATTTAAATGAAATTATCGGCAGCAGCAGGGATGACTATGCTGTGCCTGAAGAGAATCATTTTCTTCGAGCAACGGTTGAACAGGCGATGACCACCGGACAGGCGATTAAAAGAATGGAACATACTCTTAAGACCAGTGGAAGGGAAGAACTCATTCTCTTAGAGACCAATGCATCTGCAATGTATGATGAAAATGGTTCTTTTCAGGGTTTCCGCGGGGCCAGCCGGGATATTACGGAAAGAAAGAAAGCTGAAGGAACATTACGTAAACTCTCCCTGGCAGTTGAGGCAAGTCCTGTCAGTGTCATTATTACAGATCTGAACGGAACCATTGAATATGTCAACAAAAAATGTATAGAGGTCACAGGATATTCCAAAGAAGAGATGCTAGGACAAAACCCCAATGTTCTCAAATCAGGGGTACAACCTGATAAAGTTTATGAAGATTTATGGAAGACCATTAAAAGCGGAAATCAATGGCAAGGCCAATTGTGCAATAAGAAAAAGAGTGGGTCTATTTTCTGGGAAAGGGCTTCTATCTCACCAATTCTTAATACCCAGGGGGACCCAACCCATTATGTCGCAATAAAAGAAGATATCACCGTCGAAAGGGAGGTGCAAAAGAGTTTTGAGTTGACCCAGTTTTCCGTTGATCGGTCCTCAGAAATGATTTTCTGGGTATTGCCGGATGGTACCATTACCTATGGCAACAACCAGGCATGCCAAATGCTGGGATATTCTCCTCTTGAGATTTCTACGCTTAAAGTCAGTGATTTCAGTGAAAACCCGAAATTCTCTCCAGAAAAATGGGAATCTGCAGTGGATAGTGTGCGCAACAAGAAATCGATCACTTTTGAAACCGTTTTTAGAAAAAAAAATAAAAAAAGTTTTCCTGTCGACGTCAGTGTTACCCACAGAGTTTTCAGCGATCAGGAATACCTGTTTGCCACTGCAAAAGATATCACAACAAGGAAACATGCAGACAAGGAACTTCAACAGGCCCTGGAACGAGCTGAATTTGCCACCCGGGCAAAGAGTGAAGATCGGAAGAGCACACGTCTGAACTCCAGTCACTCCGGAGAATCTC
>CAXHYW010000303.1:0-5341 GCA_964021475.1 uncultured Desulfobacteraceae bacterium
TGGATGCGGTTTGTTTTTCCCTTTAAAAGATCGTCCCGAATCACCCCGTTTGAAATAATGGCAACATCTGCAAAGGGGTTGAAATCCTCTGTTGATTGTTTTCTGACAAAACGGATGGCGTCGGTTATAAAATTGCCCAAAGGAGATTCTTCCGCTTTAATCTTCAGATCAAAATCGGTCTGGGCCACAATTTTTCGAAAGGACAATCCCTGGGTTTTTAAAATCTCTTGATCAATCTGATCTTCATAGGTCGAAATGAGATCGGAAATTGCCGGGTCGCCGGAAATACGGTCATCAATGGGGATTGCCTGATAATCTGCCACCCGGATCTTTTGATTTTCAAGGGTCAGCTGGATGTGACCTATCTGCTTACCATACTCCCAGGTTTGAACAATCAGGGTATTATTTATGGTAATCGGGGCTTCCATTCGTGTGTGGGTATGACCACTGATGATCACATCAATACCACTCACCTGTTGCGCCAGGAGCTCATCTTCTGATTTTTCTTTGTTTGGGTTCAACCCGCCATGGGACAGGCAGATAATAATGTCAGCCTTGTCCTTGAGGATCGCAACCATTTTTTGTGCAGCTTTCACAGGGTCACTGAAGGTCACTGGTTTTGAAAATGGGGCCTTTTCTGCGGCATCCGGTCCCATGAGCCCGAATATACCAAATTTTACCCCGTCCTTTTCAATAATGGTATAAGGCTTGATCAGTCCTTTTGAAAACGCTTGCTCAAGGGAATCATCCTCAGCACTTTCTTGACTGAAAACGATATTGGATAGCAGAATGGCCGGCAGGGTGTCATGTTTTTGGGCCGCATCAAGGATCTGGGCCAGCCCCTTGGGTTTTAAATCAAATTCATGATTTCCAAGGGTAACGGCATCGTATCCCATTTTTCCCAGCAGCTCCAGTTCAAAGGCTTTTTCCCGGGCCAGCAGATGGAAAAAAGAGCCCATGAGAAAATCTCCCCCGTCCAGTACCAGAACCGGGCCATTGCTTTTGGCTTTGATTTGTTTGATCATGGTTGAGATACGGGCATACCCACCAATGGTATCATCATCCAGAACGGTTTCAGGCGTATAATCCCCATTGGGAGAAAACCCCAAGAAATGGGAATGAAGATCATTTGTATGAATGATGCTGATCTCTTTTTTAGCCGCATTCGCGGTATTAAAGCAGATAAAGGCACTTACCAGAATTACAAGATATTTTATAAAACACTTCATGGCCTGCTCCCTCTTTATAGAGTCAACTGGAAATTCCTAGGTTTTAGGATTTAACAGAGGAAGGGGATATCGTCAAGGGTTGTCCAAATATCCAGTGGAGATAGAATTGGCGAGATCTTTTATTTTTCCATAGAGCCTAACAAACGAATTGTCAAAAACCGTGAGCTCCAGATCTATAAATTGCTGTTTAAAATAATAATACTCTATTGATAGGTCTTTGTTTAAATGATATAAACCCAAAACTTTTATAAATATATTAAGGCTGAAATATCCTATGGAATTAAAGAGAAAACTCAAAGAAATGATAATTGAAGAACTTCAAATTGAAGATATAACCCCTGATGAAATTGATGACGATGCCCCTCTTTTTGGAGAAGGTTTGGAACTTGATTCACTGGATGCTGTAGAGCTTGTTGTACAGCTACAGGTTTATTTTGGAGTTGAAATTAAAAATATTGAAGAAGGCAGACCCGCACTGCAATCAATTAACACACTTGCCGATTTTGTTAGGGAACGTCAAAAGATTTCATCTGATGAGGGTTTGTCCTGAAGCTATCTATCCATGGGATCGGTATTGTTAATGGGTATGGCAGCCACTTGTCTGATCTTGGGCAAGCCTATACCGATGATTTTAGTTCAATCAAAGAACAGTCTGACCCTGTGCCAGGTGACGGTGATGAGATTTTTAAACTTTGCGCTGACACCGCCCCTCTTAGCCAATATTTGTCAAAAGGAAAATTACGCAGAATAGATCATCTTTCCAGGATGGGGTTGCTTGCCGCAGGGAAAGCCATTCAGGATGCCGACCCAACTGTTTTTGCCAAAAAAGAAACAGGGGTTATTGTGGCTTCCGGATATGGTGCACTCAGCACCACCTTTGCCTTTCTGGATTCATATATTGAAAAAGGGGATGGTCTGGCTTCCCCGACGCATTTTTCAAACTCTGTTCATAATGCCGCTGCCGCCCATATTTCAATTGGCTATGGCCTAGAAGGTCCCAGTCTTACGGTCAGTCAATTTGATATGAGTTTTATTTCTGCTCTATTGAGTGCCTCCATGTGGATTGAACAAAGGAATGTCGATTCTGTTTTAATCGGCACCACAGATGAGTATTGTGATGTTTTAGGGTATTGTATCCATGGGATGTCCAAAGATAAAAAAAAAGACAAAAAAAAATACTCCTTTTCTGAAGGGGCGGCCTTTTTTCTGATCACTGCTCAAAAAGAGGGCAGATCAAAATATGGCTGGTTTGAAGAGATCACAATGGGAAATTATGAAAAGGACACCCTCAATATTCCTGAAGATTGCGATCTGATTGTATCCGGATCCTCAACCAATCCTGATACGGATGATTTTTTTGCGCAATCTGGTCTGTCCGATCTATCGTCTGGAAAAAAAATACTCAATCGCAAACATTGTTTTTCGCCAACTGACAGTTCCATGGATGCCGCCTATTCAGTACAAGCTTCAAAAAAAATATGTTATATAAAATTAGGCCAGGGCAAAGAGTATGGTAAAATCATTATTCACCCGAAATTGATATAGGTTTGATTTGCATTTGAATTTTAAAAAAGTACGAAAAATCTTTTGCCTTTCATTTTTAATAGTCATTTTATTAAGTTTGATACCAAGGTTTTCAATGGCACAGGGTAATGAGAATTACGCCCCAACGCTTACGGGTATTTCTTTGAATTCCGGGTACACCTATGATCCGTCAGACAATACTTTCTTTGCCCAGATCGCTCTTTTCAAGCTATTTGACTATGATAAAATCTGGTTCCATAATGCACCAAAAAATTTACGGTTTAAAGTGGAAGCCGCCCTTGGCGGTGCTTATTTGAAGAATGATGGTGTCAGGTTAATCGCAAATATTGAAATGTTGGCAATGTATTATATGGAGAGCCTTGCAACAAAAAACTTCACGCCTTACATCGAGGGAGGGATCGGAGTGATCTACACTGACTATCGTGTAAAAGATCAGGCATATCGGTTCAATTTTAATCCCCAGGCGGGCATTGGCCTTGAATTTAATAGAAAAGATGATGAAAATTGGTTTATATCATTGAGAGTCCACCATCTCTCCAATGGCGGGTTAAACGATTCAAACAGCGGACAAAATTCTGTTGTTTTTATTTTTGGACAATATTTTTAATTTTAGATATGGATTTAAAGGAACCGTTTTTGTATGGATAAAATAATTGAAATTGTAAATAAAATGCTGGTAGAAGAGTTTGAAATTGACCCGGATCTTTTAAAGCCCGAGGCTTTATTATACGAAGACATCGGGTTAGACAGTCTTGATGCCGTTGACCTTATTGTCATGGTGGACAAGCAATTGGGTGTTAGAATAGAAGAAGATAGTGCAAGATCCATCAGAACGCTAGAAGATGTCTATAACATCATTGATGAGTTGGCTAAAACTGCTTGTGAAGAAAGATAAATAACAAACCGTTTTTTATGTTCTTTTAATTTTTTTGCTCAGTGTTTTTTCTATGGACTCCACCTGGATAAATTCTTTTGGGATTTTATAGGAATCAAGCTGTTGCATACAATATTTTTTAAGTTTATAAATATCGAGTTTTTCTTTGGTTGTTGTCACCACTTCTGCCACAGGAAGCTGGCCGTATACAGTGTGCTCTTCGGCAAAGACTCGGACCTCCTGGATGTTATCAACCCTTAAAATTACCGCTTCGACTTCTTCGGGAAAAATTTTCATTCCTGCAAAATTAATAACATTTTTGCTTCGGCCGGAAATAAAGAGATAGTTCTCTTTTAAATATCCGATATCACCGGTGTCAAACCATTGAGTCCGTGGTTTCCACGGTGAGATATAGGCGTGATACATCCCATCCCCTTTCAGCAGAATCTGGCCCTGACCGTTTTTATTGGGATTTTTTATCTTTAAATCATACCCGGGCAGGCATTTGCCGACAGAACAGATATGCTCGTCATCATATCTGTCGTTAATAAACGGAAGCCCAACTTCAATGATACCATAGGCCTGACTCAGATGAACTCCAAATTTCTGGTGGAAATCCACATCTGTTTTTTTATTTAATGATACCGCCGTGACAACTGCCATGCGAACATCTGATAATAAATCTTTTGAAATTGTAGTGGCCAGTATGCTGTAATGAAACGGGGATGCATATAAAAAAGTCGGTTTACAGACGCCAAAAGAATCAATGATTCCCGTTGGAAAATTATCCTGGGATAAAACAATGTGAGCGCCTTTGCGTAAAAAAAGAAGGATACTGACCACAAAGTGAAAACTCATGGATAAGAACCAGCCAATGGTGTCGGTTGAAGATATATTGAGTATTTGGTTTGCAGCAGCGGTTCTGTCGATGATTGCCTGGTGGGTTAATAAAACCCCTTTGCTGTCTCCTGTGGTTCCGGATGAAAAGCGGATAAACGCGGGGTGATCAACCTCTAAATACTCTTTTGAATAAACAATGGTCTTGCCTGTCTCATTATATAGTTCATGGACATAAAGCTTATTGAGAAAGGTGCCTGATATTTTGTACTTTTCAAATTTTTCTTCGGAAACAATATATTTTACTTTCAACCGTTTGCATAAAGATTCCAAATCGTGTGAGGACAAAGAAGGGGAGAAGGGTACAATGACTGCGCCCGCATCTAAAATTGCCAGGGCCATAATGACATATTCTATGGAATCTTCACAAAAAAGAGCAATGCGGTCATGTCCGGAAAATCCAATTTTGATCAATGCTTTTTTGTGGATTTCAACCTGTTCAAAAAGGCTTGAATAGGTAATGAAATCTTCTTTTGTCCGGGTTATGGCCAATAGATCAGTTTCATTTCTATCAGATATTTGATCTTTGATTACATCAACAATATTGATTCTATCTTGTTTTATCATGGTCATTTTCAAGCGTTCTCTTTTAAATAATTGGATGCCGCAATAACTGCCTGTTCCCCTGTTGCCATACATACGCCCATAACCCGGGTTGAGGCCTGGATGGCGTCCGGTACCCGGATACTTTTTCCTGCCAGGAAAAGATTCTCAGTTAGGGTATCTTTTAAGGCAGATACCGGGATACAAAAGGGATGATCCTTTTCACAGTATTCATATTGGGTGCCCGAGTCAA
>CAXHYW010000304.1:0-5339 GCA_964021475.1 uncultured Desulfobacteraceae bacterium
CCCTTGTTATTTAAGAAGATTTTGTCCACTTAATTGAAATTCCATTCCTTAGAACCAATTCCATGCCCTTTTAAACATTTCAATACATTTGGCGGATCGTTCCACTGCGCCACCCTCGATGTTAGAAGAAGAGGGGAATTGGAATCATATTTTTAAGTCTCCTTCTGATTATTAGCAGAGTTGCTCAAACGACTATTAAAAATAACTATTTAACTGCTCATGATATGGAAAGGGTAAAAAAATGGGACATTTTAGAAAAACTTGCTGTACCGTATTTCCAACGAATGCATGTAATCTAGCATGTAAGTATTGTCTTGCCAGTCATAACGATGATAACAGACCACCAGATCAAAACATTGACATCAATTTTGCTAAAAAAGGGATTCAAGATTATTTCTCACATGGATATACAGCGTTAAGGTTATACAGCTCTGGTGAACCTCTTCTATGTTTAGATATATGTCATGAGAGTGTGGATTTTGCCAAAAGCCTTGTGGGAGACCAACTTAGTGTTGAGGCTCAATCAAACGGGGTTTATGATGATGCACAATTACAATTTGCCAATGACCATATAGATATTCTCTGGGTCTCTTTAGATGGATTCCCGGAGGTCAATGACGAACTAAGACCAGATAAAGACGGGAAAGGAACTACCCGACAAGTTCTCAACACAATCGAAAATCTTCAAAAAGAAGAGAAAACTTTTATAGGAATAAGAGCAACTCTTACCGAAGACACTATGTTCCGCCAAAAAGAGCTAATCGATTATTTCGCATTTGACCTTGGAATTAAATACATTTATGCGGAGCCCGTTTTTGAACCTGTGAATACGGAAGTAACGGATTCAGTAATAAACATAAACATTATGAATTACGCAAAAGCTTATGTAGAAGCACAAAATTATGCAAACGATAAAGGCGTATTCTGGGGAAATAACTGGATCATTAACTTTGATGAAAAGTGTGTCTCAGGCTGTCGGGCGTGCAATGATGTCCCTGCTCCTCATTTAACAACCGATGGCTATGTGAGTTGTTGTGATCTTGGTCTTTATGGGAATACAAAGCTGCAAGATCTCATCTATGGCAAATGGGATCAAGAAAAGGGAGAAATAATTTATGACAAAGAAAAATTAGACAGGATCACGTCCAGGCGGGTTGAGAATATGAAAACATGCAGTAAATGTCAAATTAGCGATTATTGCGCCGGCGGGTGTATGGGAATGTCATATTTTGAAACAGGTGATTTACTGGGAGTTATTCCAGACTTTTGTATGATAACAAAATATTTTGCAAAAAAAATACCTCCAGGCAGTTTTGATATTAAGTATCTGCACCCGTAATAACAGACCCCTTTTATATAGTTACAATTTGATTTGATGAGGAGAAAATAATAAATAAGATGAGTCGAATTGGGTTTATCGGATACGGTAGTATGGGGAGCATGCTGGTCAATGGGTTTTTAACGACTAAGGTCATCGCCCCCGAAGACATGGTGATTTCTACTCGATCTTTAACGAAGCTGGAAACCATAACGGACAAGTGGAAGGGGATAACTGTTTTAAACGACAACCGAAATGTTGCCAAGAAGTCGGATGCGTTATTTCTCTGTGTTAAGCCTTTGGATATATTATCAGTATTGCAGGAAATAAGATCTGATTTAAAAATATCAACACATCTTATTTCGATAGCGGCTTGTGTCACAATCGATGATGTTGAGAATCAGTTTTTAGGGCCGGTGACTAGAATGATCCCAAGCCTGACTTCAGAGGTCAAGGAAGGAGTTTCCTTGCTTTGCCATAACACCAGAGTTTCAGATGGTCGAAAATTTTTTCTTGAACATCTACTTGGTGCGATAAGCAACGTGATCCATATACCGGAAACCGAGTTTGAAATTGCCACCGATCTCACCAGTTGCGCTCCTGGGATGTTTGCCGCGATTTTTAAAAATTATATTCAAGCCAGTCTTAGACATACAGATATCCCCCCAGATGTTGTACATCAGATGGTAGTATCGACACTGTTTGGAACGGCCAAGCTTCTCGCTAAAAAAAAGATCGGATTTTCAGAAATGATACATCGGGTAGCTACGAAAGGCGGGATCACTGAAGAGGGAGTGAAGGTCCTTGACACTCATCTTCCTTCAGTATTTGACGAAGTTTTTCACAAAACGATAGCGAAGCATGATGCTGTGAAAAATATGATAAATGTATATCAAGATAGCCTTGTTGAGAGTGAGGAGTACGCTAAAAAGTGAGCCATTGCCGATGAATGGATTGTTCTTTTCGCTGAGCTATACTGTATTCTGAACATATTTGTAGTATTGTACCTGACCAAAAGGAAAATCCTGAAACTTTCAATGTCAAAAGCTTAAGGGAAGACAGATGGACATGCCATTCAAGCCTGCTAAAGCGGGCAAGCTTTTTCAAGATATAATAGAACAAATACAAGATGCTATTTTTACAAAAAAACTAATTGCTGGTCAAAAACTGCCATCAGAAAGAAAACTTGAAAAGATGTTCCAAGCAAGTAGGCCAACTATCCGTGAAGCGATTAGAGTAATAGAGGATAGAGGCTTAATTCATATAGAATTAGGGAAAAAGGGCGGAATTATAGTTAATTCAAAAACGAATAGTATCCTTTTTAATAATTTTTTTCTTCTAATTCGCTCTCAAAATTTTTCTATAAATGATCTGGCTGAGTTTAGAGAAAAAATTGAGGGAGAAGTCGTTCAAACAGCAGCACAAAAGTTTAGTGATTTAGATATTTACCAGTTAAAAAAAATTTTAGAGAATGTAAAAAAATACTCAAGTAGGAAAAGCCAATCAATTACAAAATTTATAGAAGCTGATACAAAATTCCATTTGAAATTGTGTATGATAGCTGACAACCCTATTTATGATCAATTATTAAATGCTATATATAAATCAAACGAATATTATAAAAGATTTTTCATTTTGAAGAGTGATGTGATGGAAGAAAATTTACAAGATTTGATCGATATCTTTTTTGCATTTTCAAATCGGCAGTCACAAATAGCAAAGAAATTATCAGAAAACCACATCCGAAAATTCAATTTAAATTATTAACGAGGATTTTCAACTTTAGCCACCGTAGCTTTATAAAATTCACACCCTAAAGCCAATGCTACTTTAAAATCTTCTTTGGGTATGGGAGAGGGGTGGGATACTTTTAACTACCGATTAACAAATGGAGTCCTAAATGTTTGTCCTTTTGCTTCAAATATGGGGTGGTTTATTTTATCTGCTCAATAAAATATGTTTTTCAAGGGCAGAGAGAAACAAAAATATCCAAAACCAACAAACTTGGCGGATAAGATCCTGGATCATTTATCTTGTAGGCCTGCCTGCATGGGTAACTGTTTTTGTAATAGAACATAATTGGATAGCTGCTACTGTCGAATCCGGCGGGGCACCAGCAATGTTGACCGGATTGTTAATTGCATTAAAAGGTCAGGGCCGAGAACCAAAGTGGCTTGACTATATAGCAAGAATTTCAGTGATTTCTGGGTTAGTATTAAGTGTTTGGGAGTTTGGTGGAATCACAACGCTGAAACAGGTTCTTGAGCTTGGAATTGCAGCAGGGTTCCTCCTGGGAACGTACTTAATGGCAACAAATAATATTCAAGGATATTTTTGGCTAATGCTTGGCAATGTGACGTGTTCTACGCTCATGGGTATCGAGGGCTATTATATATTAATGACGCAACAATTATTATCTCTCATATTTGTAATTGACGCATATATTGCCCGAAAAAAAAGGTACGCTAAAAAACCAAATTTGATAAAAACATAAAACACATCCCGGGGAAATTTTTTCTGATTAAATTTTGATGAGGTGGCTATCGTTTAAAAAGAGCAATACCTCAAGAAGCTTTACTACGGGTGCCCGACACAGAATCTGAAAGACTATTTTTTATATTGATCAAAATCCGTGATTCAAGTTCTATTGGCATTGAACCAACATTATCATACACTTCACAACAGTCACACATTTCGACATCACTATTGGTAAGGTTTTTCATTTTTACAGAACAAAGAGATCTACAATTTTCATCCCTTTGATAATTTTTACTACCGACCCAGGAACAAAGTAGGCCTTTAGCCCGAATATTTTCCTCGACCACAGCCCCAATACTCCTGCCTGGACATTCCTGTAGAGTCCCGGGCAGCCTTAGATAAAGGCCATTATGCTTTTGTTGACAATAAGCCGCACCAGCGTATCCGGAAATGCCACGCTTTGCCAGAACAGTCTCTAAACTTTGAATACCGTCCTCAATCGCGCTACGATATATATCGCTATAGAAATCCACAACCCACTCTGTATAACGTTGCTCTCTACTCAAATTTCTCTGGGGGTCGTAGCGATTAACAAGTACAGAATTTTGTTCGAACTCGTCAAATAACCATTCTAATTCGTCACAACCTTTCCCACTAACCATTGTAGGTATCGTAACAACTGTGATATTTCGTTTGGCAGCCCATTTATACATTTCTATAGTTTCATCACTTACCAATGGTGTCACCGGGGCCGCGACTAAAGCCAGCCTTTTACCATACCGAATATCGTTAAAACCGTATTTTACAAGCAGCTCTAATCCCCTGTTTCTTTTTTGGGTATAATTACTGATACTACTTTTTTTGTGGCATCCAACCATTTGATCTTGGACTTCAGGGCGAAAAGAATTTGCTCCAAGCAGTATGCTTAAATTAGAATATGCTGATAATTTTCTAACTAAATCCTCTGCGCTTGAAACTCCTTTATAGTTACATTCCCTGGCCAATTGATCATCACCCAAGACGGCCCCTTTGGTAAAAATGCAAAACAATATGTTCTCTTTTCTCAGATCGTCCAGAATTGTAAAAAGATCCCGATTTTTAAAAATTTCCCCTATACCTAAAAATTTTACCGATTCCAGGCCATACTTTTTTGCTTCTTTCAAATATTGAAAGGTTTCCTGCCACTTCATTAACTTCTGACCTTGTATAATTTTAGTTATATAAAAATCATCGTCCTGGTTAAAACAGTGTGGACAGCGCTGGGTACAAGTCTTTTGATATAATTTTGCGAATTCATGGGCAAGCAGGGTTTTGTTTATTTTTCCATTTTTATGATACTTACCTTTAGTTACTCTATCTTTGAGTTCATTCATCAGATCAATAGAATGATCCGATGCAATCTCAATATCCATCGTTTTTAGTCGTTTTAGTTGATAGTTATCTCCATCTATTTTTTTCAATGATTTTAGTAAACCATATTTAGCCAAGAACTAAACAACCAACCGGCTTGAAGGCCGGTGGGTTTAAACTCGCGGACTGAAAG
>CAXHYW010000305.1:0-5319 GCA_964021475.1 uncultured Desulfobacteraceae bacterium
ATATAATTATATAAGGGGGGTGTATCGTGTTCGAAATTGATAATTCCGTGATGCTTCTGGTGGATGTTCAGGGGCAATTGGCCCAGTTGATGCATGATAAGGAAAAATTGTTCAGCTCTCTTGAGCTAATGATAAAGGGAATGAAAATATTGAATGTTCCGATTATCTGGATGGAACAGATCCCTTCCAAGCTCGGGGGCACCATTGATCAACTGTCGTGTCTTCTGGAGGGAAATGCTCCCATTGATAAATTTTCATTTTCTTGCTGCCAAGAGCCGAAATTTGCAGAAAAACTCAAATCTTTGGGCAGAAATCAAGTGTTGCTGACCGGCATCGAAACCCATATCTGTGTTCATCAGACAGGATATGAACTTTTAAACCAGGGATATCAGGTCCAGGTGGCTGCCGATTGTGTTTCATCCAGAACAAAGGAAAATAAAGAAATCGGTCTTCAGAGATTGGTCCAGTCCGGGGGACAGATCACCAGTGTGGAAATGATTCTTTTTGAGTTGATGAAGCAAGCCCAGGGAGATGGATTCAAGCAGATGGTAAAATTGATCAAATGATGCAGTTAAAAAGAAAAAATTAGAAAGCGGATAATAGAAAGCGGATCAGACAGCCAGGTCGAATGTGCTGGTACTCTCTTCGGGCAGATTGTTTACTTTGATATAGGAATCAGATGCCAGCTTTTTCTTGCCAAAAGCCTTGGATTCATTGGAGGCTGCCTGTTCTTCTGCCATGAGCTTGGTTAGATCGGAACTGGCCTTTGCTGCCATGGCACTTGCTTGGGATGCCACTTTTATGTCCTGGCTCGAGGGACTGGCTGGTGCCAGGGCTGAGCGTTTAACCTGTTGCATCTTTTGCAGCGTCGCACGGGGGTCTCCCGATATTGCCGAGGTATCAATGCCAACTTCCCCTCCCACGGCGTAATTATTTCCATCCGGCCCGCGTTTATAGGAGAAGCTTGCTCCGGAAGTGATAAGGCTGCCCCCGGCAGCTATATGCGCCATCTCATGGGTTCTAACATCTGTATCGGTCTGTTTGAGTTCTGTGACCAATCGGAGCTCTTCCGGGGTTAGAAACTTGTCTTTGCCTGGGGTCTGTTTTTCTGCTGCTTGCTTTTCAGCGGTTTGCTTTTCAGCAGTTTGCTGCCCGGGTTCAGAATGGGGGTTCTCAGGTTTTAGAGGAGCTTGATTCCCATTGGAAGTTGCCCCGGAAGCAGATTCTGTGTTTGATGGATTTTGTGTTTTCGCGATTTGATTCTGTGTTGATGGATTGGTTGAATTCGCACCTAAATATGTATTCCTGGGTGAATAAGGGCTATAGGTTGCTGTATTTATATTCATGGCGAATCATCCTAAAAATTGGGTCTTCATTTTTTATATTACTTAAATTATAGAGATTTTAAAGAAAATTGCAACCCACCTATCATATTTTATATAGGGTCTTTTTCCTTTCTAAGTCTTTTCGGGGTCTATTTTTCAGGGGCTTATTTTTCAGAGGCCTATTTTTCAGGGTTGCACCGAATGAGCCTAAGCGCATCCAGGCGCAGGGCTGCCCGGGACAGGTGATCCAATAATTCCTTCAAGTGTTCCTTTGCAAATGAAACTTCTGTTTTTTGAATATTCGGATTAATTTTTTGCAAGGCGATTAACCGTTCCACCTCTTTGCCAACCGTCATTAAAATTTGTTTTCTGGAGGCTGCCATGAGCAGATCCGCTTTTTTCTGGGCCAGAAGGTTGCCCTTTGAAAGCAGGTCCGGGATTAATTGGGTCTTGATTTGTTCAAACTCCAGAAACCAGGCCGGATCATCCGGTTCAAGACAAGCGTTAAAATTAGGTAAGGGGTCTTGATCACTATGGTTCTCACCCAGGTGGTCGACAAGTATCCGGATGGGTTCAGCAGACAGGAACCGTTCCATATTCAAGAAGGCCGGTGCCACACACTCAAGGACAAAAACGACTTCAAGAAATAGTCCTGGGGTTTCTCCCTTTATGCAAGCGGTTGCTGAAATGCCTTCTGATTTGGTAATGAAGTAATCAAAGGCCTGATTCACAAAAGGGTGATCCCAGCTGAAAAAACCAAGATCTTCCCGGCAAATGGCTGTCTGCCGGTCAAAGGTGATCACACTTCCGTGGCGGGGAAGGGCAGGAAACGCTTCGTCCACAGGCCGATCCACATTAAGCCGGATGATTTTTTCTCCTTTTATATCAATGGTTTTGTCCATATCAATGCCATAATGGGCCAGCAGGGATTCAAGCAGTTGTTCCAGGGCAGGGTCCTGGTCTAGGGCCTGGATGTTTTCAATCAGTTCCCTTGCAACCCGTGGTTTGAATGAATTGAGTTCCAGCAGAATGTTTTTACCTTGAGTGAGTTGTTCCTGGGTCTTAGCGGTGTGCTGGGCTGCGGTTTTCAGCAAATGATCCAAAACTTGTCTGGGGATTTTCCCCAGGGCTTTTGTTTCCATAATCAAATGGGTGAGCCGGTCCTCAAAGCGTTTGAAAATGGCATGGGCCCCGTTGATGTTTTCTTCAAACAGGTTCAGCCCTTTCATATACCAATGGGCCAGGATCTCACCCATTGAATCTTTTACAAAAGGAATATGAATCTGGATCTCATGTTTCTGACCGATCCGGTCCACACGACCGATTCGTTGTTCTAACAGCTCTGGGTTCAGCGGCAGGTCAAATAAAAAAAGATGATGAACAAATTGAAAATTCCTGCCTTCACTGCCGATCTCAGAACAGATGAGTAGCCTTGCCCCGTCCTGTTTGGAAAACCAGACGGCATTCCGGTCCCGGGCAAGAAGGGTCATGGTCTCATCAAATCTGGCCACATCAATGGATAGATGGGTCTGTAATGCCTGGTCAATGGCTTCCACCTTGGCTTTGGAATTACAGATAACCAGGATTTTTTCCGGTTTGATTTTTTTGGCAAGGGCTGCCAGGCATACAATCCTGGGATCGGTTGCCAATCCTTGCCTGGTAAGGAAATCTGGCGTTTCATCTTCCTGGTTGATCCTTTTGATTTGGTCTGAATTGCCTTTGAGGGGGATCAGCCGGGCCCTCCTTTTGGGAAATCCCTTGATCACCGAGCGTTGGTTCCTGAAAATGACCCGGCCCGGCCCATAGGCATCCAACAAGGGACCGGGATCTTTTTTTGCCTTGATAAGGGCTTCAACCTTTGTGGCGGTTTCTTGATAGACCCGTGTCTGTTCCTGGTATGCGTTTAGATCAAAATACCGGTCCGGGTCCAGCAACTGCAACTGGGAAAAATGGGTTTGAAGTCCCATTTGTTCCGGGGTGGCTGTCAGGAGCATTAGACCTCGGGTTCTTTTTCCCAGGGCTGTCATAAAGGTGTAAAAATTAGGCTGGTCCAGAATATGGTGGGCCTCATCCATCACCACCATATCCCATCCGGCCGAAAGAATCTGCTGTTTCCGGTTTCCATCCTGGATAAATTCAACACTGCAAATGCCCTGCTGGCTATCCAAAAAGGGGTTTATCCCAGGGTCGGTCAATGCCATTTCCCGACAATGGTCGTCATTGAAAATCCGAAAGGTTTGGTTGAATTTTCGGTAAAGTTCCACAAACCATTGGTGAACTAGGGATTCGGGCAGAATGATTAAAATTCTCTGGATGCGGTGGCTGATCAACAATTGGTGGAGAATCAAACAGGCCTCAATGGTTTTCCCCAGACCTGTTTCATCGGACAGCAGCACACGGGGCAAGGCCCTGGCGGTAATTTCCCGGGCAATATAAAACTGGTGGGGGATCAAATCAATCTGTCCCCCCAAAAAACCCCTGGCCATGGATTTTTCATAGGCTGACCGTTGGGATAGAATGGACATTCTTAGTTCAAAGGCATTAATGCTGCCGGCAAGACCGGATAAAAGCTGGTCCTGGGGCAGGGAAAATTCCATGGTATCACAAAGATCTGTTTCACATAAACAAGCATCACCCTGGCAATAAAAGAACAGCCCATCGGATTCCCGGATGTGTTCAACACAGATCTTTTTTTCTCCCCGGCTCTGGATTTTGTCCCCGGGTTTAAAGATCACGCGTTTGACAGGGGCCATGCTCCTGGAATATTGCCGATGGCAATCACCAAGGGGGAAATGGATTTTAACGATTCTTTTGTCATGGAATATTAGGGTGCCGATCCCAAGCTCAGGTTCGGTCTCACTAATCCAACGCTGGCCGTTTGTGAACCTGGATTCAAATTTAGTGGGCATGCTTTTAAAATCTTTATTGAGTCATGGGTGATAAAGCTATTCGTATCCCATGTTTTATGCCGAAATGTCAATATAATACGGTCTTGATTCAATCATGGCCAAGGCGCACCTTTTTCTCGGCGATATTTTTTTATATAATCCTTGCTTCCTGAACTTTCATAGGGGATAAATATATGATACCTTCAAACAAAACCCATGGCCGTTAGTTTGATGTCAAAAACAAAAATTTATCTTGGATGATCGTTTTTGAAAATACCAAAAAAAATACTGGGACGAAATGATGTCGTATGAAATGATAAACAATCTGGTTGAAAAGTTTTCCTGTGAATTGGTTCTGGCAGATCCGGAAGATTTAAATACGTTGTCTGGTTTGTTACCGCTTCTCAAACAAATCCATGGGAAATGCATCCAGCTCTCCCTAAAGACCCCGGCTAAAAAAGTCATAGAGATAAGAGATTTGATGAGATCGATTATCAATGAAGGGGCTCAAAAAGAAGGGGCCCAAAAAGTTGATGGGGCAATTCTAAACGGGGAAATGGCGGCTCTTTCGGACAGGGTCTCCTCCTTGTCCATCTCCTTGCAGGAGACAGATGAAATTGACCCGGGCTGCGACGCTTCTTCCTTGTACCCGGAAAATAAAGTCCCTGAAGCAGATGACCAGTCGGACTACTTCGCCAAATTAGAAGAAAGCCTTGGGACGTTTTCTTTACGAATCAGTCGGTTTTGTCTGGGTGAAATGCCGGACCTGGGTGCGATCATCAACCAATTGGATCATCTTGTTGCCGTTTCACAAGAGATTCAACCCACCACTTTTCATGAAATTGCCATGGCTTGTATGGAATATGCAGAAAATATGGGGTTGGAAAATATGCATAATACCCGCCCCATTGAAGAGGGGTTGATCCTGCTTAAATCAATACTAAACCATTTGAAACGGGGTGAGCCCTTTATTTTTGATTATTCAGACGTTCTTGAGTTGTTGAAAACAAAATTCAAAGAGGAATTGAAAGAGGACCAGAAAATAAAGATTCTGCCAGAAGAGATGTCAGTTATAACGGCCCTGACAGAGCCGGAAGAAATATTAT
>CAXHYW010000306.1:0-5310 GCA_964021475.1 uncultured Desulfobacteraceae bacterium
GTTTCTACAATACCGCAAACTGTGATAACCGCTACATGGATTTCTTCCGGAGATAGTGCCTTGTGTAGTGCGATCGTGTAGTTACGTAATGCGGCTTTCCCGGCGGAAAGTGATGCCCAGTTAGGATATGGTTCAAGCCCAAGCCCACCACCGGTAATCAGGATTGTGCCACTGCCACGCCTACGCATAGTTGGTAATATCTGATTGACCGAACAAATTGCACCTCCGAGATTCAGAGCCATCTTGTTCATCATAGTACTCGGTGTTAAATCAAGTACATTATCGGAGATCATTGCGGCAGCGTTATAGATCAGCACCCCGACATTGTCGTTCCATTGGGTAATGCGATCAAAAGCTGATTGAAGCTCTTGTTCCATGGCGGCATCGGCGGCAAAGCCTTGAACGGTATAACCTTCCGAATTTAATTTTTCGGATAGACCATCCAATTTTCTCCGATCACGACTGATCAAGGCTATATCGAAGCCGCCTTGTGCAAACCGACGGGCTATATTCATCCCTAACCCAGGACCGGCACCGACTATAACACAACATGAATTATGCAAGTAATATCTCCTGTCCACATTTGATGGTTTTTGCTTTACCTTTTTAGCACCAGTCGAAAGCCTATATACTCGCTTTTCATGGAAGAAAGGGCACTATTCCTTCCGGAACACCGCAAGAAAGAGGTGTTGTCAGCAAAAGAGCCTCCCCGGACCACCCGCAAGTTGCCGCCCCTGCGGCGCAGCGGATTTTCCGATGCATGGGTTTCATAGGCCTTTTTATCATATACATCCCGGCACCATTCCCTGACATTGCCCCCCATGTCGTGGAGCCCTATATCGTTGGGCGGAAAACTGCCCACAACTGCGGTTCTCCCCCGAAGCGCTCCTGTGTTACAAGTGCCGCAATTTTCCTCGGGAAGATAGGATTCCCTGCCCCAGGGATAGGTTTTTTTACGCCCCCCGTCTCTACAGGCATACTCCCACTGGGCTTCTGTAGGAAGGGCAAATCCCATTCCCGTATCGGCTTTCAGCAATCGAATAAATTGCGTCACCTCACCAAAGGAAACCTGCTCCACCGGATAATCCGCCCCCAGATTAAACCGGGAGGGATTGCTCCCCATGAGTTCTTGCCATTGACCCTGGGTCACTTCAAAAACCCCCATCCAAAAACCATCCAGGCAAACTTTATGGACGGGTTTTTCATCCTTTTCACACCGACCGGCACTCCTATGACAACCCATGGAAAAACACCCTCCGTCCACCCAGACAAAAGAGATACCCGTCACCGGCTCTTGATAGATTTCACCGGACCGATATACCGGGGAAGATTCATCCTCAAAAAAAAGATCACAGGTTCCGGAATACTGCCACAGGCCAAGATCATTCCATATTTTACCCGCTCGTTTTGATCCCTGGTCATGGGCTTTTTGCACCCAGCATTTTGCCTTGGACGGATCTTTTAACACCCCATTGCCATGAAAGTATACCAGGGCCAGGTCGCACATGGCCCTGGTATTTCCCAGTTTGGATTTATGAATCAGTGCATCAATTTCATGCCGACTTTCAGCTCCGCAAAGGCTGCTACCAAGACATAAGATCAATATGATTCCCAAAAATTTCTTCATCTGTCCTCCCGGCCGATTTTTGCAGATAAATATCTTTTAAAACAATTATAATTATAGTATAAATCAAACCCAAGTATCATATATTTTAAGTATCATAATAATAGGTTAATTAGCAGGTTAATAGCTTGATTTCATTTTAATAGTTCTTTCATCATTTAATATACGCGGTACCACAGGCCTGAATGCCATAACTATTGATTTTATTAACCTTGAGAAACCTATGATACAAAAAACTGTCACAATTCATACCTTAAACACATAGGAGGAAAAAAGTATGGCAAGTTTAAAAGGAACCCGGACTGAAAAGAACCTGTTGACCGCATTTGCCGGGGAATCACAGGCCCGTAACAGATACACCTATTTTGCCAGTGCGGCTAAAAAAGAAGGCTATGTCCAGATTTCAGAAATTTTTACGGAAACAGCCAGCCAGGAGAAAGAACATGCCAAACGGTTTTTTAACTTTCTGGAAGGCGGAGAAGTAGAGATCACCGCAGCATTTCCTGCCGGGGTAATCGGCACCACCCTTGAAAATTTAAAAGCCGCTGCTGCCGGAGAAGAGTATGAGTGGACCCAGATGTACCCTGACTTTGCAGCCATTGCAAAGGAAGAGGGATTTGATGCAGTTGCCATGATCTTTGAAATGATTTCAGTCGCTGAAAAACAGCACGGGAAACGCTATGCAGATCTTGCCGCCAATGTGGAGGCTGGCAAAGTGTTTAAAAAAGATGCCGGTACAAAATGGAGATGCCGCAATTGCGGATATGTCCATGAAGGAGAAGAGGCCATTGAGATGTGCCCGGCCTGTGCCCATCCCCAGGCCCATTTTGAAGTTTTGGCAGAAAACTGGTAAGAAAAGAACCTGTTTTACAACCCCATGGATGTGTGAAAAATAAGGATTCAGGCCCTGGATTTAAAATCATTTGGAAGAAAAATTTCCAAATGGATTCAGGGCTTGACTTCATTTGGGTCCACTGGTGGTTCCACTGGTGGGTCCGCCAGATTGATCAATTGACAAAGAGCAAATATGAACATATATTTACAGGCAATTTTTAATTTAGAAATAGGATAATGATCATGGCAGAAAATATTATAGAAATTGATGACGATTCTTTCGAAGAAATTGTTTTAAAATCAGACAAACCCGTAATGGTGGATTTCTGGGCCCCCTGGTGCGGTCCCTGCAAAGCCATTGGCCCCACAGTGGAAGCCCTTAGTCAAACCTACGGCGACCAGATGAGATTTACAAAGGTAAATGTGGATGAGAATCCCTTAAGCCCCAGCAAATATGGAGTTCAGGCCATTCCCACGCTTATTTTCTTTAAAAACGGTGAAATAGCAGAACAGATAACCGGCATGGTTGCAAAAGAAAAACTTGAAGAGACCATAAAAGGAATTTTGTAAGGAGTCTTACCCATGGCAGATACGGATTATGACCTTGTAATTATCGGTGCCGGCCCGGCAGGACTAACTGCCGGTATTTATGCCGCAAGAGCGAGGATGAAGGTTCTTCTCCTCGAAAAAGCAGTTCCCGGCGGTCAGATTCTGGTGACAGATTGGATTGAAAATTATCCAGGCTTTCCCGAGGGCATCAGCGGCTATGACCTGGCTGAAAAAATGAGAATCCAGGCCCAGGATCTGGGATTGGAAATAGAAACTGTCCAGGTTCACGCTCTGAACCTTTCGGAGGGGATAAAGGAAATTGTCCTCAAAGACCGTAGTATACGGACAAAAAGTCTGATCATCGCATCGGGTGCCTCTCCAAAGAAATTGGGAATCGGTGAGGACAAATATATGGGCAAGGGAATTTCCTTTTGCGCCACCTGTGACGCGCCTTTTTTCAAGAACAAAACCGTTGTGGCCATTGGTGGCGGAGATACCGCCGTCCAGGAAGCCATTTTTCTGACCAAATTTGCAAAAAAAGTCTATCTGGTCCATCGCCGGGATGAGCTTCGGGCAACCAAGATTCTACAGGAAAGGGCCTTTGCCAACGACAAAATCGAGTTTGTCTGGGATTCAGTGGCCACCGGCGTGAACGGATTTTTCGGTATTGAAGGCGTCCATGTAAAAAATATCAAAACAAACAAAGAAACGACCATTAAAGCGGATGGCTGTTTTATATGGGTGGGGATTCTTCCCAATACGGAATTTATAAAAGACAGTGTTAAAACAGATGAATTCGGCTTTATTGTTGCCGATGCAAAGATGCAGACCAATGTCCCCGGTGTTTATGTGGCCGGTGATGTCCGGGATACCCCCCTTAGACAAATCTCCACTGCCGTGGGCGACGGTGCCATAGCCGCCGTCTGTGCCGAACATTATATTGAGAATCTATAACCATGAAAAAACTTTTATTTTTGGGCATTTTGTGCTTTTTTATTTCCGGGTGCTCTGATTTAGACCTGCCTTCCTTCCTGGGTGGTCCTTCGGGCCAGATGAATAAAAATGCCGAACAATTGGCTTCAGAAGGCGCATCTGCATTCATGAGCGAAGACTATAAGGATGCCATCAAAGCTTACACAGATCTGAAAGATTGGTACCCCTTCAGTAAATATGCCATTCTGGCGGAACTCAAGATTGCAGACTCCCATTTTCAGCTGGAACAATATGATGAAGCCGTCATCGGGTATGAATCTTTTGAAAGAATGCACCCCAGAAATGATGCGATTCCCTATGTGATCAACCAAATCGGCCTGTGCTGGTTCAAACAGATCGACACCATTGACCGGGACCACACGCCAGCAAGCAATGCCCTATATCAATTCCAGCGGCTGTTGAATCAGTACCCGGGCAATGAATATACCAAAGAAGCCACTGAGAACGCTAACAAATGCATTGATAATATTGTAGGTCATGAACTCTATGTGGCCGATTTTTATCTAAAAACAAAAGAGTACAAAGCCGCCTTAAAGCGGTACGAATATATTGTCGAGTATTTCCCCGGAACTGAACAGAGCAAAATTGCTATGAATAAAATTCCGAAATGCACGGCCCTAATAAATGAATAAGCTAAATAAATAGGTCAAATAAATTAGGTCAAATAAATAACAGCAAATAATTGCCCTTTACTTTTATTCTGGGCTAGTGTATTAATCCCGGGTTATTATTTTGTTAAAGTGTTTTTCTTTGAGGAGTTAAGATATGTCAAAACAATGTGCTATTTGCGGTAAAAAACCAATGGTCGGCAATAATGTCAGTCATGCCCACAATTTGAACAAAAGAGTTTTCAACCCAAACCTCCAGAGAGTCCGTGCAGTGATCAAAGAGGGTTGTGTCAGAAGAATCGATGTATGCACCAGTTGCATTAAGGCTGGCAAAGTCACAAAATCTGCTTAATAACGATTCGCCAGGCAATAGAATCGGGCAGTAGAATACAGACCATAGAAGAAAACTTCAGGTTCGGGTATTTATTTTCATAGATCCCCGGACCTTTGTAGTTTGTTTCAGTTTGTTGTTTGCTTCAGGGGTTAAAGTATTTTGGCAGCAAGCTCTGCCAGTTCCGAGCGCTCTCCCTTCTCAAGATTGATATGGGAATATAGTTTCTGGCCTTTCATTTTTTCGATAATATAGGCCAACCCGTTTGTCTGGCTGTCCAGATAGGGGTGGTCAATCTGAAAAATATCCCCTGTAAATATAATTTTGGTTCCTTCACCGGCCCTGGTTATAATGGTTTTTACCTCATGGGG
>CAXHYW010000307.1:0-5296 GCA_964021475.1 uncultured Desulfobacteraceae bacterium
AAACTCTTTATCTCCAAAACTGTACAGGCTGCCACGGTGCTAACGCAGACGGGAAGGGGCCTGATGCAGACGATATGGAGCCCAGGCCAAGCAATCTTGCGGCAATGGCTGGACACCATTCCGATGGAGATATGGCCTGGAAAATCAAAAAAGGGAACGGGTCCATGCCAGCCTGGGAAGATATTTTATCAGAAAAACAGGTCTGGAATCTTGTAAATTTTATTCAAAACTTGAAGAAGAAAAATTAACGTCCGGATGCAATGATATAAAATGACATCCGGTTAAAAAAGGAGAAAAAATGAAAATAGTGAAGATGGCAAGCGCAATACTGGTATTGCTTTTAGCCGGATTTGTCTCAAACTCCATGGGAGAGGAGGCAACATCCCTGAAGGAAATGTTTACAAAAGGAAAAACCAGCGGGTCTCTAAGAACCTACTATTTTACCCAGGCATTTGACGGGGAGGGTAAAAATGACAGTTCTATCTGGACCTATGGGGGGAATCTAAAATATCTCACCGAACAATTTTACGGTGTTACCCTGGGGGCTAATTTTCAAGGATCTTTTGTGGCGTATAAGGATGATCAAGACAATAAGACAGCGGGCAGTATGGATGCCCATGGCGCAGTACTTTCGGAAGCGTTTCTGCAATACAAACTTTCCGAAACCAAACTAAAGGGTGGCAGGCAATATGTAAAATTACCGTTGCTGGCAGGGTCGGGCTCCCGGCTGATTCATGAATCCTTCGAGGCCTATTTTATCAGCAATGAAGATCTCCCCAATACACTTATCACTGGGGGCTGGGCAAGGAAATATCAGACACGGACGGATAAATCCAATTATGGAGATAACTGGTTTGTCGACTTTGCCACCGATGGTACTGGAAAACCAGGTGAGTTTAATGATATCGGTGATAATGGAATGTATCTGATATATCTTAAAAATAATTCTGTTAAAAACCTGGATATCCAGGCCCAGTATGCAGATGTTGTTGATGAAGTTGCCGGATTTTATGGGGATGCAAAATATCAGTTCCAAGTGAGCCTGAAGCCTTATATTGCAGCTCAATATTATTATACGGACTATGATGCCTCAACCAGTGAAGATAATCATTTATACGGTTTTAAGACCGGAATTAATATTTCAGGGGTTGACCTGTTTGCGGGCTACACATCCACCGGCGGGGCAGCAGGAGATGCCAGAGTCTTCAGAGGGGTTGGTCAGGGGACTTACTACCAGTATACTGCCACCACAAAAACAGCCGGAGTCGGGGCATTTGAAGCAGATACCGATGCGTACCAGCTGGGAATAGGGTACAGCTTTAAGGGTCTGGACTCCAAGTTCAGATTTACTAATTTTGATAACCCCATCGCCAATGCCGACCTGCAGGAATATACCCTGAATCTTTTATATAAATTCAACGGGTATTTTAACGGATTAAAAATATCTGCTGATTTTTCAGTCCTGGACTATGAGAACAATACAAAAGATGCCACGGATTTGAGAACACGATTAATTTACACTTTCTAACTCTTCCCTCCCTTGATTCGGAAACCAATTTTAATGGACTCGGAAAAACCGGATCAAGGGAATTTAAAACGATCCTCCTTATTATGAAAATCGAAAAAAGCAGTGTAGAAAAAGTGTTCATTTTTATTTGACCAGTTCGAGACCCCCATAACTTTTCAACTTATGCCATATTTTTTTATTTTGTTATCCAATGTTGTTCTTGTAATATTTAAAATTTTTGCTGCCTGACTCTTATTACCCTTTGTCTCCTCCAAAGTTTCCTTTATCGTTATCGTTTCAACATCATTAAGAGATCTTC
Source organism: uncultured Desulfobacteraceae bacterium (assembly GCA_964021475.1). GTDB lineage: Bacteria > Desulfobacterota > Desulfobacteria > Desulfobacterales > Desulfobacteraceae > NBML01. The sequence goes on from CAXHYW010000307.1 coordinate 1,827, forward strand.
TGCCAATGGCGGATCCGGGTTGTTGAAAATTAACTTCAGACTTATAATTTTCTATAACAGCAGGCAATAGTTCCTTTTCAGATATATATTGCCCCATGCAGAGAATAACAGCCCGCTCCAGGCAATTTTCAAGTTCCCGCACATTGCCGGGCCATTGATATTTTGTCAGGGCATCCATTGCGATGGGGGTGATTCCCTTCAGGGCTTTCCTGTTTTTTTGGGTATATTTTTTTAGAAATTTCTGAGATAGGAGAGGAACATCGCCTATTCGGTCTCTTAGCGGCGGAATCTCTATGTTTACGACATTGAGGCGGTAAAATAAATCTTCTCTGAATCTCTTTTTTTTGACTTCTTTTTCCAGATTACGATTTGTTGCGGCAAGGATACGGACATTGACTTTTATGGTTTTATCGCTGCCTACACTTTGAATCTCTTTTTCCTGAATGGCTCTGAGCAACTTTACCTGCATAGAAAGGGGCATTTCTCCGATTTCATCTAAAAAAATAGACCCCTTATCCGCCTGTCTGAACAGGCCGTCACGTTTCTTGTCCGCACCGGTGAACGCCCCTTTTTCATGCCCAAACAATTCTGATTCCAGAAGGGTTTCGGTCAAGGCGGCACAATTTACAACCACCAACATGTGGTCTCGTCGGTAACTGGTTTTGTGAATTGCCTTTGCAAAAAGTTCTTTGCCTGTTCCGCTTTCACCGGTAATAAGAATATTGGCGTCAGATTTGGCGGTAATTTTAGCAGTTTCCATGACCCTTTCCATGGCCCGGCTTGATCCAATGATGTCCGAAAAACTACTTTCTGATAAAAGTTTCTCTTTAAGGACCTTATTTTCTATGGATAGCTTTAAATGGCTCATGGCCCTGTCTATTATAATTTTAAGTTCTTCAAAATTTAGCGGTTTGGTTAAATAATCATAGGCCCCAAGCTTCATGGCTTCTACTGCTTTGTCCACTGAGGAATACGCCGTCATAATAATGATAGGGATGGATGGATTGAATTCCTTGATTTGTTGTAATGCCTCTATACCATCAATACAGGACATCCTTACGTCCATAAGAATCAAATCATAGGGATTTTCCCGGGCTGACTCTATGGCCTGGCCTCCATCAGTTGCCTTTTCAACCTTGTGACCCAAGCTGCCCAGAACGGTATTAAGCATGGTAAGATGCCCTAAATCATCATCTACGACTAATATACGTCCTTTCATATCGGGTTTTCCTTTTCACCTATTATGGGTAAGACAATTGAAATTGTTGTGCCTAAATTTTCTGTACTTCTTGCCTGGATGAATCCGTGGTGGTTTTCTACAATCTTATGGGCAATGGCTAAGCCTAATCCAGTGCCGCTATTTTTAGTGGTGAAATAGGGATCAAAAATATGTTTTAAATTTCCAAGAGAAATACCAGTTCCCGTATCAGAGATATCAATGACAAGGTTCGGACCTTGTCGGTTGGCCTGGACCGTCAGATTCCCACCCTTTGTCATGGCTTGAATGGCATTAATGTATAAATTCAAAAGAACCTGGGTCAGTCGGTCCAGATCAGCCGTGAGACACGGAAGACCAGAGGCTATAGTCAAGGTTATTTGAATACCCGCAGTCTCGGCCTCGTGGGAGATAATGCGAATGGAGTGAACAATCAGGTCACTAACCTTAATTTCCTTTAATTTCAGATCCGAAGGCCTTGCAAATTCAAGAAGTTCAGATATCACCCGATTCACCCGGTCCACCTCTTCTGCCATAAGATCTGCTGCTTTTCTATTTTCGCTGCTATCCTCGAACAGGCTGCCAAAATAGGTGGCATACCCTTTTATTGAACTTAACGGATTTCTTATCTCGTGAGCAATACCAGCGGCTAAGTTTCCAACAGTGGCCAATTTTTCAATGCGTTGGGTTTTAATTTCCAGTTCCCTAATCTCTGTTAGGTCCTTGAAAACAAACATAAAACCAATATAATTCCCATCTTCACCATGGATGTCCGTTGCACTCACAGCTACTGGGGTTGACTTGTTTTTTCCTGGTAACAGGCGAATCTCTTTTTCTGCTACTGGTTGTCCTGATTTGATCCTATCATGTAAGCTCCAGATATTATCAGGGAGAAGCACTTTGGCATCCACACCTTGTACTGCCAGTTCATTGGTCCCAAGAAGATTCCATGCAACAGCATTACTGTATATAATCCGATACCGGATATCCATAACAAGAATCCCTACAGGTAGATGGGTTACTATTTCCGATGCAAATTTTTGAGTGTCCTGAAGAAGTTTGCGAGAGCGGGTATAGTTCTGGGCCCAGAATAGAGAAACAACCCCTGCAAGACCAAGAGAAAAAATAATCGCAGCCATCACAATATTGTGTTTTAAATCCTCTCTCATGGCTATTTCAAAAGGGGTGATATCCATTCCAATAAAAATATAGGGGCGGTTGGTAGGATCCATAATTTTTCGGCTTGTGACATTGTTTCCCCAGTCTTGATGATCATGCCCCGGATGGTCAAGAATTGGTAAAAAGGTCTTGTATACTTCAAAATATTTTATTCCCTTCTTCTGCCCCACTATTCTCCATTGGGGCAGGTCGGATGGGGAAAGGATTTCTAAAATATCGGAAGCAACAAATTTTTTTCCAATCAGAGATTTTTTATTATGGGCCAGAATCAACCCAGAACTGTCCACAATACTAATATAGGAAATATCAGACTGCCCAGCAGTCTCTTCCAGAAGAACCTGCAAATGAATTCCATTGGCAAATACCCCCATTTTCCCCATCATACCAGTACGTGTTCCAGCTTCAAAAGAACGGATCAGGGCAGCCCCTTTTTCTTTTAAAAGCGTTCCCATCTGCTCTTTATCCCGGTTATAATTGACAACGCCTAAAAATCCCACAACAGCAATAAGGACCAAACTTACCCCAATGGTCATCCAGGGCGATATATGAATTTTGTGTTTCATGGGCATACCTGATTAAAAATTAGACATTTCCTCAAATAGATGGATAATTATTAAACACATTCAAAAATTTAACAAGATATTTTCTAATCAGAGGAACTGGTTATTACGTTTCAAAAAGAAACGGATAACTATTGGTAAGTCATCCGAATAAAAAAATGTCACTGTATCTACTTGGGATACGTAGATACAGTGGCGAAAATTTGCTAATTAAAAGCTTATACGTTATCGTTTGGTTGATAGGGGCTGAATACCTTAAGTTCATTCCCTGATCCAAACCTTATGACGGTATTCTGATACTCTGAAAACCACAAGCCGATCTGATTACCGTCTGAATCCAGTATTCTCCCGTATGTTACATGGTTCCTTCCTATGGGCATGAGATTATTAATCTTCTTATCGATTTTATTTTTAGACTCAATTTTATGCCAAAATTTACTATTCAGTATGTATCTTGGATCGATCCCAATAACAGCATAGGGCAGGTTGGATCGGCCCGTATAATAATATTTATA
>CAXHYW010000308.1:0-5294 GCA_964021475.1 uncultured Desulfobacteraceae bacterium
GAGATTCTCCGGAGTGACTGGAGTTCAGACGTGTGCTCTTCCGATCTATCGGGGAAACCCTTAGTTTCGGATATATTATAAAAGCCAGAAGGGTGTTTGGACTAAAGTGGCGTTTATTCATGTGTATATATTGGTACCATGAAAGAAATAGATATCGGGAGTGTGTGGGAGCCTTTTTGGCGAGCTCACACGCACTCACGATTCTATTCTTTGGTATTAAAAATTTAACCGCTAAATCATAGTTTGAAATTGCAAATCGAAAAGGAGGGGCTCCCCTAATAATAATCATCCGATTTAAATTGGTGATATAGTTACTATATCAATCTGCTATTAAGCAGTTGAAGAACTTAAGGAGGGGAACCCCATGAAGAAACGAAACATTTATCGGAACCAAAGTCAAGAAATTCATAACCTTTTCGAGTCTGCAGGGGACAGGGATAAAATTATGTGCATCCCAATGGATTATGCAAAAAAAGATCACGTTGTTATGTTTTGCAATGGCAACGGTGATATCCTGCGAAAACCGTTTTCAGTCAAGAATTCATTGGAAGGCAAAGATTATCTGCTGAATCAGGTTAAAAAATCCTGCCAGCACCGTAGCATTACCCGTCAGCATGTCTTTTTCGGAGGCGAAGACTGCGGTGCCTATGCTGATAATTTTATTGCAGCTTTACGTTCAGACAATTGGGTGGTTGCCGGAGTAAACGCCTGTGACGCAAAGAAGCATCGTGACAACAAACAGGCAAGCACGGATATTTTGGATTTACTGGGGATCTGTAAAATGCTTCTCAGTTGCAAAGGTAACTGCTCTCCTGCCCAAACCGGCATCTATTGGAATTTACGAATGCTGGTCCGGCAGAGGCGAAAACTGGTTCAAATGTTAACTGGAGTTAAGCGTAGAATTCACTTCATTATTGACCAAATCTTTCCTGGATTTTTGGACGAGAAAAAGAGTGGGATTTTTCCATTCTCAAGAGGGTCATTAGCGTTGATGAGCAATCGATTTAGCGTGCACCAAATCCGCCTGCGTAACCGGTCGACACTATCCAAGTTTCTCGCCCGAAATTTAGTCCATCATGCTGATCATTGTGCGGAACACCTCCAAAAATATACATCTCAGGTTCTCCAACCACCGGCAAAATATATTGCAACCTTGCAGCTATCTTTGCAACAACAGGTCAAGCTCTTTGCCTGCCTTCAGGAGAGTATCCAGCAGATGGAAAAGGAAATTGCTGAACATTTAGCCCAGACCCCTGGTGCTTTTTTGACCAGTATCCGGGGTATCGGGATCGTTTTAGCTGCTGGGGTTTGTGCTGAGATTGGTGATCCTGATAAACAGAAATCTTTAAGCCAGCTGGTTTCATATGCCGGTATTATTCCAAGAATTAAACAGACCGGTGGGGTCCAGGGCAAAACTCAAGTGAAAAAAGTATCAAAACGCTGCAATCGTATCCTGAAAGACTATGTTGTAAGATCGGGTTACCATATAGGGATCAACGGACCTGAAGAGTTAAAGATAGATCACAAACGACGAGGTGCGCAAGGGCAGCATGCTGATTTTGGTATGAGCAGGCGGTACCTGCGGATGGCAATGTGTTTGATGCGAACGTCTCAAACGTATCTTCCTAAAAGCCTGCGAGCTACAACGACCCCTAAGAAAGAAAGGGCTCAATTTTATTTATTAACCTGGTCCACACTTCGTGAAAAATGGAAAAGAAAAAATGCATTAGAGTTTGCATTTGATAAAGATAGGCCATTAGGCCAGTGGCGCAATGTTGTACAGGCTCTTTATGGGATAGAGCTTGGATTATAAATAGGCACAGGTCTGGCTTCATTTTTATAGTTTGAGATTTTAAAATTTATGCGGGCAGGATGGCTATCTATATATTGTCGCATTCCTTAGGTAAATGACGGCTTACAATAAAATGTTACCATGTCCGCTCCAATATTTAATTATGGCTCAAAGGTGCTCTGATCCTTAAATTTATATTAAGAGATCTTGTTATACCAATATGCCAAAATTGGACAAAAAGGGCATGGGTTTCCACTTGTAACGCTAAATTTTGAGAATCTATGAATTTAAAAATAAGCTGGCTATATGCATGTTTTTAAAACCGATAATAATCGGAGAGGTGGGGTATGGCCTAAAAAAATAACTTAAAAAAGGGGTTGATTTCCTTCTGGTACTTTAAATAGCACAATGCGGAAAAATGCCTCTGGCTATTATTGTCAAGAAATAAAGTTGATGGTCTCGTAAAAAGTCGAAAATAGCAAAAACGCTATCAATTATTTCAGTATGTTACAGTCAAAAAAATGCTGAAATCGGACTTTTTACGGGTTCATCAAAGTTGAAGGTTTGTTGAAATGCAAAAAACGTTGACTAAAGACGTTAGCTTTACCGATAAGAGTTTTTTGATATAATAATTTCAACTCCATCAAATCCATTTTGTTTTAAGAAATTATCAATTACATATTTTGGGGTCTTATTTTTAGGACCGATATAAACCTCGGCAATTGGATTGCTTAGTAATTTTTTCAATTCATACTTTCTATATGGGATAATTTTATTATCTGATATTCTGTATGAGCAATCATGATTAATGTTATCTTTTTGAAAGCATTCAATAATCCGCCATTCTTGTTCTTCTTTAAATCCATCTAATTTAAAAGCATATAAATATTTCACAAGCTCTGCTATAGATAACCCTATTAATGGGTTTATAAATTCTGTATGTTCCTTTTTTATATCGTGAAAAAAATCAAAAATAGTTATAATCTGCTTATTTTTACATATATTTTCCTCAATTAATTTTTCAACGGTTAAGAACAATCTGTCCATTGTTTCGCGAATAGTTATTTTTTGATCCTCAGGATCATAGATTATTTTTCTGAGTGCGGATGTTGATATTTTAGGCCTTGATGAATTAATATCAGTGATCAATTCATCAAGATACGATTTTGAAAAGCCTATTGACATACCAGCACCATCGTCTGCATATCCACGCCATTGGCTTAATAAATCTTCCTTTTCAGAGAGACAAAATCCTAAATACTCAAAGTTTTTTTGGATCGTGTTAAAATTACCAGCAAGCCATTTATGGTATATTGATTTCCCAGGATCGTTTGCATATTGAAGTTCTGCAAAAAATTGATTAAAAAGTCTTCCTTCCATGAAATCATTCGATAAGGATAAAGAAGAAAAACAAAGACTTCGTTTTCCAATAATAGATAAAAAAGTATGGTTTGTGCAGTAATGGTAAAGAGTATCCATATTCAATCTTTCCGGTTAAGATAAGCCAAAAAAAATCAGTATCAAGAATTCCGTATCAATATTGTCAATACCTGTAAAGGCATTTTTAAAAAATCAACTTTGGTGCAAAATATAATTGATTCAGACGGGACCTACCAGAATGTTCTTTATTGGAGAGTAACCGGATTTCTCAAAATCCAAATCAGGGAAACCCTTAGTTTTAAATTTACCGGTCAAAACTCCGCCACATCCAAATAACCCGGCCACGGCTTCCAGGGAAACATATTGCTGTTTAAAAAAAACAAATTCAAAAATGTTTCAAACAGGCATCTCGTGTTCATATGAATCTGTTTCAGGGCGGATAGGGACATCAATCTTTACCTTTACACCATCTTCCTGAGGAAAAGACATAACGAGTCCCATTTTTCCAAAACAAAGAACAACAACATCCATTAATCCGCCATGTACAGAGTCGTCTTCCCACGCCTCGGGGAAATCGGAGTTCATGTTTCTTAGCTCATCTCTTAGTGCAAAATAAACCTCTTCAAAATATGATCCTTTGATAACGGTATTTATTCTTTCTATAACTCCTTCCGGTTCAGTTCTTGCCCCATCAAGCCAACCAAGAACATAACATGTGAAATTTAACAATGCTTTCATGTGCTGGGCAGTATAAGAAAGCAGTTCTTCTAAATTGATTTTTCCACATCGATATTCCAGGATTTGTTCGTCAACTAATTGTTTGATATTTCGATGTGCATCAAAAAAACCTGATAAGTGACTTTCACCCACGGATGAAGTAACTGAAAAAGAAGCTAAGAAACAAGCATAATATTCACTCCAACAGCTCTTTGCTATCGGTTGGGCATGATATTCTTTGGCGGAGCATTTTTGTTCTTGTAGTCGGCTTTTTAAAAGCTCAGGAATTTGAGTTTTTTCGTGAACATGGCCTAATTCATGTGCTATGACATACTTGGAATATTCCAATTGAGTGGCTAGTTTTTCTTTTATCGTGGCTAATTTTTTTTTTATCGTGGCGGATTCTTCTAAAGACGTCTTTGTGATTTCAAGATCTTCAATTGTTTTTTTAATTTCAAGTTGCACAAGTATTGCCTCGAAAGAATGGGCAAGATTAAAGACCATAACCTGGAGAAAATCATTTCCTTTTGGGATTTGAAGAACCTTTGCCTGGCCTTGGCCATAAGATTCGTCAGTATATTTAATATCAAGCCCAAGCCCTTGCTCCTTGGCCAAAGAAGACAGCTCTCGGCCATATTCCTTAGTCAATATAATTCGGTCTAAATTAGTGATATTATATGCGGTAGAATATCTTGCTCTATCCTCAAACACACTTTTGACCATATCGGCGAATAATACTTGGCATTTCGGAATATCTTCTTCCGGCAAGCCTTTAATTTGGATAATGCTGTTAAAGTCCAAAAACACCTCCTGATGATAGTTTATTCAGATCAGATAACAGTTCTCGCTTGTAGCACTCCATATTCGCCTTGTCTATCGGGGAAACCCTTAGTTTTGATGTTTCCTGAAATTATTTAGGCCAATGCCATTTTTCGCCGGTAGAAAATCCAAAAGCCAAAATCACCTCATCCGACCGCCTAAAAATACTGCTATCCCAATAATCACCATGAGGATTCCAACCCACACAATTCCGCCGTTTCCGGTAAGGTAGGTACCATTGCCTATCAATATAAGCAAAAAACCGGTTGCCTCATATTTGCCGATAGATCTGATGGTTGTTTCCATTTTCTGGGTTTTTGAAATCTTATTAACTGGCGATTCACACCTCGGGCAAGTGTCCGCCTTATCACTGATCTCTTTCCCGCATTCAGCGCAATTTATGAGAGCCATCGTTCAACCTCTATATTTTAGAATGATGACAATCCATACCACCAGAAAATGGGTTTGTCTATCAGGGAAACCCTTAGTTTTGAAAAATACAGGATAAAGGTAAATTGATTTTGATTCTATTATATTTGCGTCAAGATAAGCCCGGAACATCGGGAAAGGAGGGAATAAACTCTTT
>CAXHYW010000309.1:0-5291 GCA_964021475.1 uncultured Desulfobacteraceae bacterium
GAACAATACCTGAGAAAACGTAATTTGGAGTTATTTATTTAATTTTAATTCCTAATCCAAAATCTCTCAGTGCCTTAATCATAGTCTTTTCATCTTTTTCAACCATAACGCGAGTGTGATCCAACATGAGAATATTCATATTTAACCATCTGCTTGTCATATAAAGAGTGTGGTTTTTAGACATGCATGGATCTGGAGCACGCAGAATATCCCAACTTTTAAACATTTCGGGGACTTCGGTAATTCTGTCCCGATGAATAAGCAATTTTCCAGGAGCCAACGGAACAAGCGTTGCATCGATATGCATAGGATGTTTGTCATTTACTTCTATCGTGTGGATTTTATAATCATCCCCTAAATGTCTTTGAAGCCATTTAATTCCAAAATCGTTTGTCACATGACTTTTTTGAGCAAAAATATCTTTCCCGCAACGAGTGAAATCAGCGGCATCAAATGTCGGTTCATATTCGCTGATAACATAAGACATCTCTTGATCATCCTCCGGTGGGGCATAATCATAGTTAAATAATTCGTCGTTAAGCTGAGGTTTTGGACCAGCTGACCATTTTGAACCTTTACGGAAATAGTCCTTCAACAAATTTCTGTATGCATTACATTCAAAATATCTAGACCGCCAGGCCATTGGAGCTTCGATTATTTCATTTCCAACTACAAGTAGCGTATCTCTCGGCATGGCCGCATAAAATCCGTTTGATGATGTCCACTCCATGGTTGAAAAGGGGACTTTATAATCTACAACATCAGGCCTTTTTACAGTAATACCCTCGGCTTCAAGTATATGGACAAATTCAGCAAGATCCTTTTTTGCCAACGCCACTTCTAACTCTGAGAATCTGGTTCCACCAGCTGTTTTATAAAAATTTTTTTGATTGTCTGGAACTACTGAATCAATGGCGATGTCCCAGCTGGGAACGCAAGCACCGTCTACAACACCAACAATAACTTCTTCAAGAGGATCCCATTCGTTAAAGGAATTTACAATCGGCAATTTCTCTGTTCGTAAAAAGTCATATGCATCTTTCTGCTTTAAGCTATTTTCTAAAGAATATAGCATTTCTCCTCCTGCAAAGATTTTTGATAAAGAGTTAATATTTTATAAATGGAAACCAATGAATTTGACTCTATAAACGGTTTTTCATGATACGATCAATGTGAAAATTCAAAGCGGTGGGAATACATGTCCAGATAGAATAATAATTCTCCTTTCGACGAATTTTTATCTGGGCCCTAACCATTTTTAATTCATTAGGAATAAGTTTAATATTATCTATGGATAATAATTGTGCGTTCGGCAGGTATTTTATTATGCAGTTTGAGATACACATAGCAACGTCGTCTTCGTAGTTACTATGCTTTTCGATCAAAATCGATGCTATTACACTTTGGAAACAAAGGTCATACTCAATAGCATCCTTCGCGCTTAGTATCTCTTTTTCAAAGGCCAAGCGATCCTGAAATTCAGGTTCGGATTTTATTTTTTGTATCTTTCCTTTATATTGAGAATAAAAGGTAGGGAAAATAGGCTTTTTTATTCCACTTTGATCTATCCAATTTTCGTAACTCTTATCATTAAGAGCAGGTTCTATCTCTGCAAAAAGGCGAGATGGGTTCTGATGCTTAACAAATCTTTGTATGGCATTATACAAGACGAAATCATATCGGGATATCATAGAATTATTATAAAATAATCCAGGAAACTCTGTGAAAGAATCCATATCTTCCCTCGTGGCGATGCGTAACTGCAAGTTGCTTCCAATTGCATGGAAACGTGCCACAATTTCGATAATACTCCAGTAAGATATGGGGGTATATTTATCAGCTTTTGATTTGTTTTCAACATCAGCTATGATTTCCAATATAGTACCCTTGGCAACTACAACAGATTCTAGTTTTACTGCGGCTATAAATGGGTATTTGATCTTGAGATGATGAATATCTTTAATCGTCCCCAGCACATCTGATACAGCCTCGTCCTCTGTAATGTAGGCTGTTTTAACAAGTACATAAGAAAAAACACCGACCCTGTTTCGGTGTTTTTTATTAATTCTTGCAATGACCTCAAGCGATTTAACAAAGTCTTTTAAATGATATCCTTTGTTTATTATGTATGTTTGGATGAACGGGTCACTTGTTTCCAGACCGATTGCGATTTCTATAGACTGATCAGCACGTAGTATTTCAATCAATCCAACAATCTTATCTTGCGTAATGTATTCAGGTCGACTTTCGATCACTACTTTTGTTATGTTCTCTTCAAGGGCGATTCTTTCAAATATTTTTCTTCTCGCATCTTCAGAAATCTCTTCGTCATTTAAAAAAGAGCCATCATTCAAAAATTCAATAACATCATATTCCGGTTGATTTAGTTTGCTTTTTTCAAGGACATCAGAAAATTGATTTAATAAATTGGTTATAGTAACATCATCGTTCGAAAGTGAAGCAATAAAATAACCACAGTTTAAACACCCAAGTTTATTCTTGCTATTTTGCCAATATTGACATCCACCATTTTTCAAACCTAAGGTAAGGCGGTATCCAAGCTTAGTTCTGGTTGTATCTACCGCCCACCAACTGGCATCATTAACAGAACCGTTGAAATCATTTTGATGCTTTTCCAAAATTTCTTGTTTCCGTTTGGCAAGCATCGGGATGTCAGTCACCAATTGTTGAATTATTTCTATTTGGCGACTACAATTTAGAAGGCTGTTGGAGTAATGACCATTATAAATGTCGCTCCAGTGGGTTATGGGATCTGAATGTGATACCTCCACGTCATGTAATATATTAGCAAGCTCGTTACTAGCTTCTTCCCCTAAAGATTCCAGTAAATCATTGAATGTCGCTATCATAATATATCCTTAACTTGCATAAGAGGCATCCTGATAAAATCTTAGGCTGCAAAATTACCACTTATCGTTACTTTATCTATTATCGATAATCTATAATGAATGGAATTTTCTTTGTCAACTCTTTTTAAGATTTTATGTTGAACTTAAGACAAAAAAATAACAACGGTACTTTTGGGTCCTATTACAGATCATTGTGACATAATTGAAATGGCAATGATAATAGCGGATTAAAGGGTCGAAAATAATATTTTTTTAATTTTTTTTGGGGGAGAGGGGAGAAATTGGACACCGTTCGACACCTGTGTTTTAATCGAAATATTCCGTAGGAAGCAAATGGGTTCAACAGAAATTTTATTAAAATTTTGTTGTTTGTGAATTGGATGAAGAAATAAACAAAAAGCGGATTTGGTTTAAGGTTAAGCAAGATGTTAAATTCGGTAACCATCGGATTATCATTGAAGGAATAAACAACTGATGGCTTTCTTTGGATAAATGAATATATTAAGTGATTTGATCTCAACTATGAACATGCTTGGTAACGGGGATTTAATTCCCTTCCAAAACCAAGGGTTTTTTCCCAGCCAATTTTAAGACAGATGACCCGCCACAAATCTAATTCCCTCCATTTCATTCCCTTAAATTATTTTTTTAATACTATAATTCCCTCTATTTAATTTACATCGTCCATTTTGGCTTTCAGGAGGGAGTATGGAATCGGTTCCCTGTCCAGCTTGCAGCACTTTTTTCATTCCAAGAAACAAATCCCAAAATTTTTGTTCAGAGCTGGGTTGTCAGCGGATTCGAAAAGCCCTGTGGCAAAAACAAAAGATTGCATCTGATCCGGATTACAAGGAAGGTCAACGTCTGTCGCAAAAAGAATGGCTTCAAAACAATCCGGATTACTGGAAAAAATATCGCCGCAGGAACCCGAAGAAAGCTGACAGGAATCGCTCTCTCCAAAAAATCAGAAACATGAAAAAACAGCATTCTTCCAAACCATCAAAAAGTATTGGTATTGCAAAGATGGACTCGAGAAAACCCAGGGTACAAAACCTTTCTGGGCAATATTGGCTTGTGCCAACCGTTGCAAAGATGGATGCGGTAAAAATCTTTATCACTGCAATACCAGTCAATTCCCCGTAATTGCAAAGATGGACTCGAGGACAGGGGAAGATTGTTTGTGTTACACAGGTCAAAATCTCTATAAAATAAGGAGGGCAACATGATCAGAAAAAAAGTGCTTGCTCATGACCGGATTCGCTGCACAGGTAAAGGCTTCAGCTTTATTCCCCATCGTTTCTTAACCGATGGTTTTCTGCAATCATTGAGCTGGCAGGAACTGGCTCTTTATTTGTTTCTGGTATTGGCCTCGGACCGAAATGGACTTTCCTTTTACGGGGACAAAACCATTTGTGCCACCCTGGGGCTTAAGGAAGACGATTATATCTTTGCCCGAAACAGCCTGATTCATAAAGATCTTATTATGTATAATAGCACCCTGTTCCAGGTCCTTTCTTTGCCAAAAAGCACTCATAAAGCATAGGGAGGTGACCCAATGATAGACAATAGAACTGTTTTTGAAATTCACCGGCTAAAAGAAATGCTGTTTTCCAAACGACAGATTGCCCAGACTTTAACTCTTGACAGGAGTACGGTTGATAAATATCTCAAGCATCCGGATACAACTTATAAAACAAGACAGGGACGGTCTTCAAAACTTGATCCTTACCGGGGACTTATTAAAGAGATGTTGACGCAATATCCAAAGGTCAAGGCTCCCGTCATATTGCGGCAGATCCAGAATAAAGGATTTGACGGAGAAATAACCATTGTACGGGATTATCTCAAGCACCTTAGACATAATATTTATAATAAAGAAGCCTTTATCCGTTTTGAGTCCGGGCCAGGTCAGCAGATGCAAATTGATTGGGGCCATTTTGGTAGCCTTACATACGGGAAGAGCTCAAGGAAACTATATGCTCTGGCCGTAATTGAATCCCACAGCAGAATGCTTTATGTAGTTTTTACCCACAGTCAAAAACAGGAAGCACTCCATCAAGCCCTTGCCGAAGCCTTCAGTTATTTTGGAGGCTCACCCAAAGAAATAGTCGTGGATAATATGCTGACAGCAGTAACTGAACGTGTGGGGGCCATGGTCCGTTTTAACGAATCTTTTTTGAATTTTCTAAGACCGTTTAGCATTACCCCTGTGGCCTGCAATATCAGGTCGCCTCATGAAAAAGGGAAGGTTGAAAGCAGTATTAAATATTTGCGATACAACTTTTGGCCCCTCAAAATCTTTACAGATTTGGATGATATCAACCATCAGGTTCTGGCATGGCTTGAGACCACGGCCAATCAAAGACTGGCCTTGATCGTTGTTTCGGCCACTTAAAAACAGGCATATAAAAATATGTAATA
>CAXHYW010000310.1:0-5286 GCA_964021475.1 uncultured Desulfobacteraceae bacterium
AGTTCAAATTCTTCTTCCTTAACGCCGTCATCGGTTGTCGAATATCTTATGGAGACATTTTTAGTTTCGGAGTCCTCTTTGCCAATCGATACGTAGCTTCTTATAAACTCAATTCCGGGCAGGTTTTCCGCCCGTTGATAAAACAACTCAAAATCCTTTCCAAAGGCACGAATATCGTTATGGAAGATCTTGGCCTCAAGATCCGCTTCATGATCCTTTGCCAGGATCACCTGTTTTTGCGTATACGCACAGCACACCCCGGAGCAATAGCTATTTCCGCCCTCGATCACCTGCCGGGAACCCACGCACTGAATCCAGGCAATTTTTTGCGGATGCTTCTTATCCGAAGGGCGTCTTATCTCCCCCTCGTAGGGGCCTGTGGAACTTAAGATACGCTCAAAGTCAAGACTTGTGATCACGTTCTCCATGATACCGTATCCATAGTCGTTCCGAAGTTTAGGATCAAACACCTCAAACCCAGGCGACATAATGATCGCACCGACCTCTACCTGGATCGTATCTTCCTTCTGGTTAAGATCAATCGCTTCATTTTGACAGACACCGATACAAATGTTGCATTTTTCATCCTGGAGATAAAGGCAGGTTTCCGGGTCCACATAGGTAATCAACGGAACAGCCTGGGAAAAGTATATATGGACGGCTTTATTCAAGGATAAATTTTGATTAAACGCATCCGGAACCTTGACGGGGCAAACCTCTACACAGGTTCCACATCCTGTACATCTATCTTCGATGATATATCTTGGTTTTTTCGTCAGGGTGACCTTAAAGTCTCCTGCTTTGCCTTTTATATTCTCAACTTCAGTGTATGTCAGAATCTCTATATTGGGATGTCTGCTGCACTCGATAAACTTTGGTGACTCAATACACATGGAGCAGTCATTCGTGGGAAAGGTCTTATCAAGCTGGGACATCGTTCCACCGATGGCAGGTGCTTTATCAATCAGGTAAACCATGAACCCCGTGTTTGCAAGGTCAAGGGCCGCTTGAATCCCACTGATGCCACCACCGACAACCAACACATCTATTAGTTTATTTTCTTCGGGTCTATTAACAGGCAACCCTTCAACCGTTTCTTTTTCCAATTTTTTGTCCTTCTAAGATTTCTACGGTTTTCTAAATCACGTCTTGAACGATTTCTGTGATGTCTTTAACCTCTATGACATTGTCATAATCAAGGTTTAACCTGCTTTCCTCGAAATTGGTGATGCAATACGGGCAGGCCGTCACCAGGACCTCGGCCCCAACCTCCTTGGCTTGCTGCAATCTTAAGTCTGAGAACCGTTCCTCCTTGGGCGTATCCATCCAAATTCGGCCACCACCGCCACCGCAACAGAGACTATCCCTGCGCGAATCAGGCATCTCAACCAATTCCAGTCCCAAGATCCCCTTTAAAACGTCCCGGGGTTCATCATAGATGCCATTATGCCGGCCCATGTAACACGGATCGTGATACGTCACCTTCTTCCCATACTCTCCGGTCAGTTCAAGCCGTCCTTCATTAATCAGCTCGGCAAGGTATTGGGTAATATGGACAATCTCAAATTTGACCATGAATTCAGGATACTCATTTTTAAACGTGTGGTAACAATGGGGAGAGGAAACAATGATTTTCTTCACACCATTGTCAACAAATGTTTTGATGTTTTCCTTGGCCAGGCTTTTAAAGACATCCTCGCTACCTGTTTTCCGAATGCTTTCGCCACAACAATTTTCTTTCTCACCCAATATGCCAAAATTGACCCCTGCTTTTTTAAGAATATTGACCGTGGCCTTGGCAATTTTTTTCATTCTCGGATCGAAACTGAGATAGCAGCCGACAAAATACAGCGCTTCCATGTCCTCGGTGAACGCTTTGACGCCCAGATCTTTTGCCCAATCCCCCCGTTTATTTCGATCAAACTGCAAGGGGTTGCCTTCGGAAATCAGACTCGCTCTTGCGGTACGGGCTGATTTAACCGACGCCGGAAATATCTCATATCCCGAAGCCACTCGGCGCAAAGATACGCCGACCTCTATCTGTTTGACACCCCGCGGACACCTATCTGTGCATTTGCCGCAGGTCGTACATCGCCAGATGTCTTCGACTTCTATCTGTGTTAAACCAAACGTGGCCTCACGGATAATTTTTCGGATACTGAACGGCCTGACCTGGTTCCAGGGACAAACCGTGTCGCATAGTCCGCACTGAAAGCAAAACCTGAAGGCTTCTCCACCAGCCTCTGCTATTTCTTCTATAACTTCTTTGAAGGGGGCGACTGTTTCCACTGTATTTATTAATCCTCTTTTTTCAATATAGTAGTTAGCGCTTTGATAATCGAGAAAAAGTATCCACAACCTTCTTTTGCCCATGTTTTTTCACAAGGCACTCATAGGCCGTCTTCAACTCTATCTGATTCTGGGCTTCCAGTATTTCTTCCTCTGCCACGACCACTTCTCTTTCCGAATAGGTCAAGCAATCACGGCCACACATCTGGACACACATCGGTTCCTCAAGTGGGGGCACATCTTCACACATGTCGCACTTGAGAGGAAGACCCGAATCGGGTTCTTTGAACCAATCCCTCGATGGGCAGGAAGCTGGACAGAGAGCGCATTCCGAATATTCCTTGCCGTCGATCACATAATGATTTCGGCCGTTACATTCGGCTTGCGTATAGCCGCCAGCTCGAACCGGCACCCATTGATCGTTTCTCTCATCAATTACCACCTTGATCCGGGAGCGGGCCGGGTTAAAGTTACTGTATTTCGGTATGGCATGAAATGCAGCACAGGCCTTCTCACAGGCACGACACCCGTTGCATTTGCTCAGGTCTACTTTTATTTCTTTGATTATTTTTTTTGCCGGTTTACTCATTGCTGTTTTCACCTCCCGGACTATTTATTCTTGATATTGTAATCAGTTAGAGTGAAATTTTCAGCTTTACGGAAACTCACTTCTGCGTCTTTTGGCCTTCCTTCTGAGTAACATGATTGATCCTTGTAACAAATATCTTCATCTCCTTTAAGGATACCCCTCTTGATAAGTTCATCGGCAACATCATCCAAGCCTAATTTATCCAATGTTAATTTCGTAGGAACGCCTTGGTCGGTCCACCCCTTGAATTTGTAATATTCGCTAAGAAGCGTCTGCTCATTTTCCGGCTCCCTTTTTGCCCAGTGATCTTCCGGTGGCTTTTCGTCGGCTCTTTTCAATCCTCTACTCATATTGATAGCCCTGACAAGGTTCCTGTTTCTTCTGGCAACCTGCCACAAATCATCGGAATCCATATCGATTCCGGTGGCCAATTTGATAAACGTTGGTATGTTGTAAATATTATATGCGGAGCCGCCACCGAATTGACCTCTGAATGATGAACAAAAGGCGCAAAGGCCAAGGGCGTCATCAACATAGTGCATGGTTTCGTTCCAGTCACAAATATTAATAGCCGCTTCAAAGGATGGATGTGCGCGTGGTTCCCATTCCATGAAGAATTTTTTAAACCTCTCGGGTGCCGACATCCATTCATCGACAAACTCTTGTCTCTCCGGAAGTTCTTTAATTGGATCCTGGGGATAAGAGCCCTCGGTCTGATTAATCGCCATCTTGTCGCTGGTGCAATACATGAGATAATAGGGATAATTCACTTTGCCCAGCTTAAGCGGTATCTGCTCGAATTTTTTAATTGTGTTATGGTCATAGGCTTCGGCGCCATTGCCGATCTGACGGGCTGCCCGATAGACGCCATTGGCCAGAATATCCCCGATTCCTTCCCGCCGGACAAGTTTTTCAAGAAGATAGTAAAATCGATCGGCTGATTTTTCCGGAAAGTCAGGCATATCCGTGTCATTTAAAATACCTGCTTCATAAAGTTCGATGGCAAAAGCGATGGTTTGTGGTGCGGCATAGTTATCTACACCGTACTCCTGGCTTAGGGCCATTATGTCGAAGGTAAAAGGAAGCTCTTCAAAAGCCGCCATATGCCAGGTGCCTTTTCCAAAGCATTTTAACATGAACCTTTGCCGTCCAGGGGGCTTAACCACGAGATGGCAGTTTTTCGGACAATTGTAGCAGCCTTGCAACCGGTCCCGTATTTTCAGAGTGTATTCCTTCCACCGGTCTTCTTGCTCCTGATGCCAGAAATCTTTTCTCCGGGTGCGTGAATTGCCCCAGGCAAAATTATTATGGTGCCAGGCATCGTTCCACTCGATTGCCATGAGATCCCCGTTAAATGGGCTTTCATGTATATCCTGATAGTGTTGGAGGCATGTTTTGAACAGTTCTTCAGGGTTGGCAACTTGAAAATCTTTTGTGCCGCGCACGGCGATCGCCTTCAGTCTTTTATCCCCCATAACCACCCCAACGCCTCGAGAGGCGGAGGCGTTAAAGTGTTCTATGGAAGCCATGAAAAGTCTGTTTTCCCCGGCAAGACCGATTGCGGCCACTTGAATATCACGATCATTTAATTCATCTTTAATAGCATGCGCGGTTTCCTGAGCACCCATCCCCTTGAGGTGAGAGGCGTCCCGTAGTTCCACTTTGTCATTGTGTATCCACAAATATACCAAATCTTCAGCTTTGCCTCGAAGGACAATCTTATCGTAGCCAGCATGTTTGAGTTCCGGCCCAAAATAACCGCCGAAAATTGAATTAGAAAACATGTTCGTCTGGGGTGAAATGGTGTTGACCATGGTGCGGTTGGCTGCTGGTATAGGAGTGCCATCCAAAAGGCCTGCACTAAATATGAGCAAATTATCAGGAGAAAAGGCATCGGTCTCCGGACTCACTCGATCCCATATCAAACTAGCGGCAGCGCCATTACCACCCAGATAAAGTTTGGTCACTTCGGGGTCCGTTTCTACCCGCTCAATATTGCCCACAGTCAAATCGACTTCCAAATTAATGCCTGTCTCTCCATACCTCATAACATACCTCCTCCATGAACACATGACTGGTAAAGCCCTAGTTATCAAATGCCTGCTGCTATTTATAGGCAAATCCAGTCTTAATTTCTGGAAGCCTTAAGGTTGTACAAAAAAAATCCTCATCGCTAAAAACCCACTGATGCGCATGTGATATACACAACATACAGGAAAGTTATTTTCTATGTCAATAAAAAAAGGAAAAAAGATATTATTGTCTTGACCCTCACGTTGATAGGGGGTGGTATTCAGGTCTTGCCAGGCGTTGTTCACACTGTCAGGCAATTTTTCGGAAAGGACCGTCGGTTCTGATCAGCTCCGAAATTGGTTATTGACTAGCCTTGGACATGATTTTTCCGAACG
>CAXHYW010000311.1:0-5282 GCA_964021475.1 uncultured Desulfobacteraceae bacterium
CTACACATAGAGGCACACTCTTTCCCTACACGACGCTCTTCCGATCTACAGATCACTACCACTAAAAAACCAATAATATAATTGTATTTTGATGTCATTTGTTCTCTTTTTATCTATAGCACCCGGAAGATTCGTCTATCCCAGTCGTATTCTATGCTTATCCACGCTTCCATGTTGTAAAAATAAATTGTAGGTGTCCTGGTCATAATAAATGAGATCAGGAAAGTTCTTCCCATCTGAGTTCAGCTCAAAGAGGATGGATCCCTGGTCTGTTAGATGTGTTTTTAAATCTTCAATAAAAAATTGCCATTCTGCAACGCCCCAAACGGTTTCGGTTTTGTGGTTGTTGAAACAAACTTGAAATCCGGTAATGAGGTCAAAATCACCTTTTAGTTGGATCGGTGTGAACGGTTGGATTTTTTGCTGAATAATTTTTTCCTCGCAGTGAATGATTTTGGGTATGTTTTGATAAACAATCCGATCTTCCGGTTTCATCTGTTCTGTTGGTAGCTCCATTCCTGTGGCATCATGGCCGAAGTGGCGGCAAACAGACAGGAACCAGCCAGGGCCGCAACCCATATCAAGGATTTTTTTGTTTTTTTGAATGTGTAGCTCACATGAAGCGGCCCTTAAAATGTTTTTCTTAAGCCACTCTTTATGGTTATAATATTTGGGGGCGGCTGCACAGTTCCTTGAAAGGGCTGAATGGGAGTCTTTCAATAAATGGTTCAGTTTAATGATATCAATATCTTTTATCATATTTGCATAGGCATGGTTTAAGTGGGATCTGTTAAATTCTCGGCAGGCGTTTAATTTTTTATTAAATTGAATCCATTTTCTAATTGAAGTTGGAATTAATCTGTTTATCATTATTTTTTTCCCTGGAATTTGGAATCCTGATTTTTAACCTTTTCTGGCAATGAGTAAAGGGCGTGAATATCCATCCGGCGCAATGACGCGAATGAATGGGAATCCATTTTCTTTGATGACCCGAAGATTATATTCTATAGATGCTTTTTCATAGGTGTAAGGATCACTTCGGCCTATATTTATTTCAGTATTACATTGAACAATAAAAATATCTGTTATGGTACTTATGTGTTGAATTAAATCAGCAATTGAGTCGTCATCCATATAGTATATGCAGCATAAAGCCATTACAATATCAAATTTGCCGATATCCATGTTTAAAATATCTTTCATATTTCCATGAATATATTTTAAATTGTATTTTTTTTCATCTATCCATTCAAACCCTCTTTTTATAAAAAGACCCTGTTCTATATTTTTTTGGTTTAATTCTATTCCTAGGGCTTCTTTCGCTCCGTTACGAAGCATCTGTATCGAATAGAATGCATTGTTGGCGCCTAGGTCTAAAATCCTTTTTCCCGAAATGATTGGTAAATTTTGTTTTAGTATATAATGCCATCGACCATATCCGACTTCTGTTTTCCAGAGGTCTCCCATTCTTAAACCAGCACAAAAATAGACCGGCGAATAGGTTTTGTTTTTCCGGGTTGTCTTGAGTTCTTCTTTCATCCTTTGAAAGGTCATTCTTTTTGTGCCAAAATGCAGGTTGAACAGTTCAACTTCCTGGTCTCTTAGTGCGTTAAACATACTTTTCGGAAGGCTTGAGTGATGTCTTGTGCTGTCGAAATCGAATATGTATGGATTTTTTGATTTCTTTTCGATTATGACATTGCCATATTTTATATCATTCCATAGGAATCCTCTTTGGTGGAGTTTCCTCATTTCTTCAAAGAGGTTATCCACAAATTCTGAATCAACCACATCGTATATAACGCGTTTCCCTTCGTGAATCCGCCGGAGCCACTCTTTTCTATTATCAGAGCTTGATAATTTCAAAGGGGCCTTTGTTTCCCTATCACGCAATGAACTTGCCTTTTTTGCCATATCTTCTCGAAGGACCAGTCCCGGGATATAGGAGACGGTTAAGGTTAAGTTGTCAAAATCAACATCCATAATTGAGGGTAGATTACAGCCTGAGGATCGGAGGCAATGGAGTGTTTTTAGCTCATTTATAAAGGCAAACTTATTTTCCCCATAGTTTTTTTTTATACCAATATATCCGGTCAATGCCACCATTTTCAGAATGAACCTGTTCCGTTTTAAGAATTCTTCATTCGAGGTCATTGGTAAGCCTTTGATTACGCCAAAATGGGACAAGTAAAATCCATCCTGGTCAATCTCTGCGATTACAACTTCGTTTGAAGTTTCCTGAAGTTTCCTGATTTTATTACATTGTTCTGGAGGGAGTCCTAACTCATTTGTCCTTATCAAATACCCGGAGACCTTATATCGTAGGATTTGGTTTTTCCTTCGTCTCCAACGGGTATATTCCTGGTTCAAAAAAAGGTGTTTATCTATTTTTAGCTGTATTCTTTCTGACAATAATAATAGGCGAGGCAAAAAGATCATTAAGCAAGGCAATACCGTATAAATATAAATCAGATGTATGGTGTATGAGGGACCCTGCCGTTTTAGGACGACAAAGATACTCCTTATCCGTCTGAGAATTTTTTTCATGCCGTACTCCTTTTATCCTCATGAGAATCCATTTCAATAGTGTGCAGTCAATCTTTTATATGTGCCAGAAAGGGGATATAGTAACATTCATATGGGCTATTTATTGGATGTTACCTGCTTTTTTTAGTACATAGTATTGATAGCCAAAATTTATAATAATATGATACCAAAAATATGTTAATACCGTTGAATAAACAGCACCCATATAACCATATTTTTTGATGAAAATAAAATTTAATAGTACATTGCTTGATGATCGCAAAAGATTTGGAATAATCAGTTTTTTTTCATGATGGTTGGCTGTCATTGATATCGTAAAAGGAAGCCCTAAAATACCAAAGGGGATGATCCAGCATAAATATTTTAAGATTTCTGCTGAGCCAAAATATTCATCTCCAAAGGTAGAAAGAATGATTTGATCTGAGAAAAACGAAATAAAAAGAGATACTGGTATCATCAAGACGGCGATCATTGCTGACATTTTAAAAAGCTCTAGGGCTTTTATCTTTTTGTTTTTTTTATAGATCTCTATAAATTGTGGGAATAAAGCCACCTTTGCCATCCTTCCCGCTAAATGCAAGGGCATGACCAGTCTGCTTGCTGCTGAATATATCCCAACACTTTCTGCCGATACCATCCATGAAAGCATTGTGATATCAATCGTTCTATGGAAATACCCGATAAATCCTAATAAGGATAAAACAAATGCTTCTTTAAAAAAGGTAACGTTAACCTTTCCTTTAATTATATTTTTAAGGGAAAATGAAATTGAGAAAACTTTCTTTATAATATACAAATTAATAAAGACATCAAAAATTGTTGAAAGTGTAAAAAAAATAATTAGGTATTCGACGCCGCCCTTGAACCAGATAGTTATTCCAGCGGGTATTATATAGATCAATTTCTGGATCAGCGAGGTGTAGGCAATATATTTCATTTTTAAATTAACGTGGTATACCACCTCAAGTAATGAACTGAAACTGCCAAAGAGAAGGGTAAACGAAAATATCGCTATATATAGAGTGGTGGATCTTGAATAATTAAATAAAAATGAACATATTATCGCGCTCGCAACGGCAAAAAGAGATAAGGTCATTTTAACGCCAAGAATATTTTCAATGACACTTGCCACTTTTTCTTTGTTTCCGGAACAGGCTCTAATTGCAACGCTTTGATATCCTGAAAATATAAAAAAACCAAACATCGCTGTAAACGCTTCAACAGTATTGAAAATACCGTATTCAGATGCACCAAGGCTTCTTGCGATATAAATATTAAATAGAAATCCCAATATCAGGGATATAACTTTCCCCGATATTAAATACAGGATATTGCCACCAATTATTTTAAGTTTCTTAATATTGAATAACACGAGTTTTTGGGTACTCCAATGGTGCAATGTTTTGTTTAAATATTTTGAAACGCTTTTATATACTGCAAAATATTTATTTCCGCATTATAATTGTTTTTTGCGAAAAGATATCCTGCTTCAGCAACTTCAGAAAGTAATTTTCGATCCTCACTGAGTTTTAAGATTATTTCCGCCCATTTTTCTGGCTTGTTTTGAACAAGGAAACCTGTTTTATTATGATTGATATATTTGTTTAAAGGTACCACATCAGATACTAGAACCGGCAACTTCATTGCCATTGCTTCAATGACAGATTTTCCTAACCCCTCAAAATTAGTTGGAAGGGCAAATAAATCTGCTGCTTCTAAAATACCTGTTAATTTCTCCCCCGTGACATATCCATGGAACGTCACCCTATGTTTTAAGGGGGAATTGAGAATTTGTTTTTTATACTGTTCAAACAGTTTTCCGGCACCGACAAATTCAATAAAAATATTTCTATGGTTTAATAATTTAAGCGCGTCTATCAGTATATCTTGTCGTTTAGCATAACTGGTAAACCTTGATACACATACAATTGAGAACTTATTCTTGGCAATTGGCTTATTCTTCCTTGTAAAATGATCCAGATCAACCCCAATATCGAGAATAAGTTTTTTAGGATCCAGAATGGTTATCCCGAATTGTTCGCATTTTTCATTAAACAGGGTTTCGAGGCCACTGCTTATGAAATTCAACAGATCAACATTGTTGAATACATATTCAATAGTCGCGGCTCTGACTGAATGTGATTCAAGTTGAATCGTCCAATATAACCCTGCCATCCTTTTTGCAATTTTGAATTGTAGGTTATATTTGTTTCTGATTTTTATAATATCAAAGGTCTCGGGGTAAGTATCGTATGTATGAACAATATTAATGTTCTTTTTTTTAATTAACCTGACAAGTGCCATTCGGTTTTGCTTTCTGATCAGTCTTGATGCAAGCAATGGAAAGATTCTCTTTTTTAGAAGGGGCCATCGCCAAGGTGTAAAGAAATAAACATCTACACCATTGATCTTTTTTTCCCTTGTCCCTGGGAACCGTGAAATTCCATTTGTGAAGTAGCTAACCTTAACCCCTTGTCGTGCCAATTTTTCTGCAATAATCCGTAAGGAAGTTTCAGCTCCGCCACAGCCTATCTTATGGTAGGTAGAATTCCTTGAATAAATTAATACATTTGGTTTTTCTATCATAACGATTTTTCCAATCATCTACTTTGTTGATAGCAGCACATCTTTATAGACTATTGTGATAATACTTTTTATTGGTTACTATTTAAATCCAAAATCACGAATCCAGCCGTTTCTATTCCTCTTTGCGATGCAAAATTGTTGGTTTTTTT